>NZ_JAMYSA010000003.1:0-152212 GCF_040321735.1 Mesorhizobium sp. M0293 | reverse complement strand
CGGCTGAGCGAATGGCGCGGCGCACGGCCTTGCCCTTGTGTGAGCCGAGATTGTCCATGACGACGATATCGCCTGGCTTGAGGGTTGGGACGAGAACCTTGTCGACGTAGAGCTGGAAACGCTCGCCGTTGATCGGTCCGTCGATTAGCCATGGTGCATCGACGCGGTCATGGCGCAACGCCGCCAGGAAGGTCATCGTCTTCCAATGGCCGTGTGGCGCCTTGGCTTTGATCCTCTCGCCGCGCGGCGCCCATCCCCTGAGCGGCGCCATGTTGGTTTTGGTCCATGTCTCGTCGATGAACACTAGGCGGGAAGGATCGATACGGTCCTGATACTTGGCCCACTGTGCCCGCCGGCGCGCCACATCCGGGCGATCCTGCTCAGCCGCGATCAGCGTCTTTTTTTGTGACTGAGCTTCTCGGCGTGGACGAACTCCCACACCGAGCGGTAGTCGACCGCAAGGCCGCGCTCGGCCAGCTCGATCACAAGTCCGCGTAGCGTAAAATCCGCGGCCCGGCAGCGCAGCAGCAGCCACTCCCGATGCTCGCCGGCAATCTTCTTGGGCCTGTGCCCACCCATCTTGCCGGGCGCAAGACTGTTCGTTTCGCGCAACCGGCTCACCCATCTGATGACGGTGCTGATCCCAACCTCAAAGCGCACTGCCGCCTGCCGCCGCGACAGGCCACCCTGCTCAACTGACGCAACAACCCGTTCGCGAAGATCCATCGAGTAAGGCTTGCCCATCCATGCTGACCTCCTTGCCCAGCATGAAGGTTGAATCAGATTTGCACGCCGAAGGGAATCCCACGCCGATTCACCCTCAATTCATCCCGCTCTAGACGGCGTTGCCGGGCCTCCCGTAGCAGGGGGAACGCTTCGAACTTGGGGCAAACGCGGTCCGCACCAATCAAATGTCGCCGACCCTCTAGTATGGTTATTGCTATCGGACTGCGTGGCGGATGCGGTCGGTAAGCGTCTGTTCGACGTCGAAATAGCCCTCCCAGGCTTCGGGCAGTTGAGCCCGCGCGGCGGCGGCGAAAACATCGAAATCGTTTGCGCTTTCGCAGGTGGGCAATTCCTCCCAGCTGACGGGCACCGCGCACGACGCCCCCGCGCGTGCCCGAGTCGACCAGGGGCAGATTGCAGTGGAGCCCTGGCCGTTGCGCAGGTAATCGAGAAACATTCGGCCCTTGCGCTTCGCCTTGTTCATATTGGCGACGAAGCGCGACGGATCTGTACGGGCCAGCAGTTCGGCGAAGTCTTGGCAGAAGCTCTTGACCTCGTCCCAGTCTGCCTCCGGGACGAGCGGCACGACCACATGAACGCCCTTGCCGCCGGACAGCAACGGCCACGACTGCAGTCCAAGCGCTTCCAGAATGCCCCGAATGTCGAGGGCTGCCTGCTTGACGGCACTGAAGTCCAAGCCCTCGTCGGGGTCGATGTCGAAAATCATGCGGTGCGGCAGATCCGGCAGCTGGCGAAGGCTTCCCCAGATGTGGAATTCGAGCACGTTCATTTGGACGCCTGCGATCAGCCCAGCCAAGTCATCGACCCACAAGATGCGGCTTTCCTTACCGGACATCTTCTCCAGCTGGCCGTCATGGATGGCCTTGGGCATGCCTGGCAGTTTGTGCTTCTGAAAGAAAGTCTGTTGCAGGTCGCCGTCGGTATCGCGCACCAGAGACAGCGGCCGATCCTGAATGTGCGGCAGCATCTTCTCGGCGACCACGGCGTAGTAGGCGGCGAGCGTGGCCTTGGTCACCTTGGTCCCCGGATACATGACCTTGTCCGGATGCGTCAGCTTGACGCCGACAGCAGCGGCGATCTCCTTGCCGATTCCCGGATCGATAGTGGCGGAGCCAAGAGTTGCCGGCGTCTTCGGCATTTCCATCACCACCTGGTCGGCCCGCTTGTCTTCGCGCATGCCCTCAAAGCTTGGATGCCGCAAGCTGCCGTCCGGTGTCACTTCGGCATAGGTAACCTCGGCAACAAGTTCGGGCTTCACCCATTTGGCACGGCGGGCAATGTCTCTCGGAACGGAGGCGAAAGCCGGTTTCTCAAGACGGCGTCTCTCGAGCTTCGCGAGGATGTCCTTGCGCATCGCCGCGGTGAACCCCGTGCCGACGCGGCCGCGATAGATGAGCTTGCCATTGTCGTAAGTGCCGAGGATTAGCGAGGCCATGCCATGTCCTGTGTCACTTGGGCGATAACCGCCGACAACGAATTCCTGTCGCTTCGTGCACTTGATCTTGAGCCAACTCGAGGTGCGGTCGCCGACGTAGGAGCTGTCGGCGCGCTTGGCGATGACGCCTTCGTGGCCGCCCTCGCACATGGCGTCGAACACCCTTTTGCCTTGGTCGACGATGTGGCTGGAGAATTGCAGGCGGTCGTCAGGGCCGCGCGCGCCAAGCAGGGACTCAAGTCGTTCCTTGCGCTTTAGGAGTGGCTGGTTCGACAGATCTTCGCCATCGAGTTCAAGCAGATCGAAGGCGTAGAATTTGAGGGGCATACCCGCGGCAATGCCGGTTTTCAGCATGGAGAAGTTCGTGCGGCCCTGGCTGTCGATGGCAACGATCTCACCATCAATCAGAACCGCGCCTTTGGTCAGTCTCTGAAGCGGCGGCAAGATGACCTTGAACTGTCGGGTCCAGTCGTGGCCATTGCGGGTATAGACGACAACATTCGAGCCGGAGATGGCGACCTGGGCACGATAGCCGTCGAACTTCATCTCGAAGAGCCAATCCTCGCCCACCGGTATGTGGTCTGTCAGCGTGCATAGCTGGAAGGGACGAAACTCCGGGAGCCGATATGTAGGGACAGATTCTGAGTCTCTGGGCCGTGTGCGCCTTTTACTGAGGGTGCCGTCTACAGCCGACATGCGGAACTCGGATACATAGTCCGATTCAATACCCTGCCTCGGATTCGGTTCCATGCCCACCCGTCCCCGCGCCGGCGACCGTCGGCGCCCAAAGGAAGGACGGCGTATAAAACGCAGTCCTGCGCGCGTCCGCAACAGCGGACGATTGCCGCGCGCAGGACGGAGGAAATTCGCCCCCGCCGCGGGCGGTGAACAGGACAGCCGTAGGAGCGTCAGCATAGCGCCGGCCGCAGGACGGGACGCGGGGCCGACTGTCCCCGTTCGCGGTGGTCCGCGTATTTTGCGCCGAAGCCGCCGGCGGAGATCGCGCGCATTTCCGGCCTCGACAGTCCCAGCCGATGCCGCGGTCGGACTGTCCAACCAGAGGCGGGTTGGCCTGGACGAAATGGGTGAGGTTTTGCCTCCGATCACCCTCAGCGTCGCAGCTTGTGGATTTCCAGCCTGACAGGCCCTCCCCTGTCACAACTTGTGCAGAAGAGCGCTCGCTCGACCGAACTGAACAGAGCGCCTTTTCCATAGCGTTCGATGAGGCCGGCAGGCTTTACCGTTGCATGGTGCGAACAGGATCTGCACCAAGCCCGTAACACATGCCATTCGCGAAGATCGCCGAGCGCCACATCGAGGCCCGCGTGAAGGCTGCCATCGATGATCGCCTGCGGTGGGACCTTGACCTCGCCTGGTGTCAGGATTTTCTCCATCACATGCCGACTGTTGTAGTGGATAAGCAACATTCCCGGCCGGCGCCGGATGGCAGCTTGCCAAGCTGCCTGACTGACCGTTGAATCGGGAGAACGCGAGATGGTTTCTGACAAAGCCTGCTCCTCGCGATCCCAGACCTCGATCCGAAAATTGTCTTCCGCGGTTTTTGCCATAGCTTCGCCGGCCAGCGCATTTCACGCCGAACCATGGCCCCTTTTGCTGCTCCAGATCACGCTGAAATAAGGAACATATTCCTCCCTCGTCAAGGGCATGCTTGACTCTTCGTTCTCTTTTTGTTCGCTATTGGCAGGATTAGGCCATAGGAGGCGAACATGGAACTTCGCTTGAACATCGAGGACGCAACACCCCAAGAACTCGCACGTGGCATCGGGGCAGCCGAAGCGGTGTTTGCACGCGCCGGCATTATGGCTTTGCAAGGCGCGGAAGGACTGTTTGCGTTGGAAGGCTGGGATATCAAAGGCTTTCCCGAAGACGACAAGCCTACCGAGGACGAGGACCGAGCCGCCACAGTTTGGCTGGAGGCCGACGAGGCTGCAGCCGCTGCATGTTGTGCGGGCTGGCCGGAGGAAAAAGTTCCGCACCATCAGGTCATGGAACTGATCAACGTTCCCCGCACCAAGCTGCAAGCCGAAGCAATTCCTGACACCTGGCCGGAGCGGAAGCAACTCTATCCTGATGTCGTCAAGCGGCTGGAGATCACGACCGGACCGGACCGCCAGGTCGATTTCGATATCGCTTTCGTTCTGGGTTGGGTTCCCGAGCGGCCGACGCTGGATCGGGTTGAGCCGCTTTCGGACGATGGAGACCGTATCCCCTTCTTCACCAGCAACCTTGCCCAGGTCGAAGAGGTGGCTCGCAAGGCGCTCAAGGACTGGACAATCCAGATTGACCGGGATCCCTGTGATACCCACGTTTTCGACCCGGCGGCCAGCGATGATGATGATGATGAATTGCGCATGGCGGCATGGCGTGATTCGACGGCTCCGGCAAATCCTGCAATCGCGCTGACGCTGGCAATGATGCGTGGCCAATCCATGCATTTCGAATAGTGGTCAAACGCAGTCGGGGTTCACCAACGCCATCGGTCATCGACCGCGACTGGCCATACGAGGTTGTGCTGCCGGATGACCTCTGCACCGACCGGAACTTCACCATGATCGCGAAGTTCTGCCAGGAACGAGGGTAGAATTCTTCTACAAGGACCAGCACGAGGCATATGAACGGCCGAACGCGAAGTGAACGACTACTCACGCCTTGCGCGTTCGCCTCAATTCAGCGGCGTCGACCACCGGATTCCGCGGCAGCGGTGCCGCTCTACATCGCCGCGGTCGGCGCACTGATTCTCGCCAGCGCGGTTTGGCGCTGCCGGCAGCGCCTCATCGTCGGCATGTGCGCCTGCCTCCTGATGGCAGCTTTTGCGATTGTGGTGCTGGTGCTGCCGGCGGGGCCATAGCGGCGCGCCTGGCGGAAGAAGGGAAAAGCCCGCTGCCTCGGGGGGAGAGCAGCGGGCCTTTGACACAGAACACGGCCGGGTGGATTCGGGTGGGAATGCGCATCCCGGCCAGCGCAATAAACGTTGGCTGCAAGCGATTGTTCCGCCGGCCTCCGGCTTGGTAATTTCCGTACAATTTTAGCGCTTCTTCGCCTTCGGCGTGATCTCCTCAACCCGCACCTTGTCGCCGATCTCCTTCGCCATCGCCAGGGCTTTGGCCTTGTCCTTCGTGGTACGGTGCGCCAATGCGGCTTCTCGAATACGCTGACGACGTAACTGGTGGCCGGCAGCTTGACCGTCACCTATCGGAGCCCGAAAAAGCTCAGTATCGCTAAAGCGATGACCACTGCTCCAACGATCCAAATGATATTGTTCATGATCTCTCTCCTCGTGTCTTAGGAAGCCCGCGCCTCTGTGGGAGGGCGCGGGCCGATCGGGAGCCCGATCCTCGGCAGGCGATGGAGGGCACCAACCTACCGCAAGCATCAACTTTTAGAGACGGCTAATGTTCCCTCCAGCCAGTTTGGTCGGCTCGAAAGTGCTGGAGCTTCGGCCTTGGGTAGAAACCCGCCGCCCCATTCGCGGCAGCGGCGGGCGCCCCTCTAGGGATAGCGCGCCTCATGGGTGTTCTGCAGCGCTCGATAATGCTCACTGGTAGGCGATAGAAGCGGCTGAATGATGCTCCTGTGCATCGCTTCCGCTGCCACCAGAAAGCGCTCGATTTCAACTTGTGAAAGCTGCTTGGAAGGTTTCGATCTTGCCATTTGTGCGAACTCCGTTTGAGGGGGATCGCCGCAACAGGAGGATTATTTCCTCATCCGTATTGGGCTGGCAAGCGCTGGCTATTGCTTATCCCGGAAATCGAGCAGCTTGGCATGGCGGAGCTTTTCCTCGCCCTTCAGAAACCGGACGCGACCGACGAGACCAGGCTTCAGCCATTCGGCCTTTTCCTTCTTGAGGCCGATTGGCACTGGTCCGCCGACCTTCCCTTGCACGCGATCCCATAGTCGTTGACGCTTGTCGGCTTTAAAGGCAACGAAAGCACCGCCGGCATATTGGCCCATGTCGGCCATGAGCATCATTGCCGGCTTTCCGGCCTCGCGCTGCACGCCAATGATGTCCATTTCCTTTTCGGCATAGCACTTGATTTTGCGCCAGTTCATCGTCGGCCCGCTGCGGTAGACGCTGTCCTTGCGCTTCGAGACCATGCCCTCCAGCCCAGCCCTGTCGACCAGGTGATAAACCGCGGCGCCGGTGCCGGGCATGGCTTTGCTGAACTGAATGCGGCCGACGGCTGGTATTAGTTCCTGCAGGATCTCGCGGCGGTCTTCCACCGGCATGTTGCGCAAATCATGCCCGTTCAGCTGCAGGAGATCGAACGCCACCAAATACAGGTCGCGCGACGGCTCACGGCGGGTGACGGCTGATTGCAGGGCGTGGAAGTCGGACAGGCCAGCCTCATTGACCGATATCGTCTCGCCATCGATGATGAAACTTTCCGCTTCTATCGCCTCCGCCTCTCCGGCAAGTTCAATATAGCGGCCAGTCCAGTCGTAACCGTTCTTGGTGATAAGCCGGATCCCGTCTTCATCCTTGATAATCTGAGTGCGATACCCGTCGAATTTGATCTCATGGGCCCATTCGTCGCCCTGCGGTGGCGTGTCGACCAGCTCGGGCTCCATGGGCTTGATGAACTTCAGAGGCATGCGCTGACTCGCATAGTGCGATTCAATTAGCCCGCGCTAAAATAGTTCCGGAACATTTTAGACGAATTGCATGTTTGAAGAGTTATGAAGATCGAAGCCGACGAATGCCGGGCTGCGCTGATGCTGATCCGGCGCACGATTGAGGAGCACTGTCCGCCTGGCGTTCTTCCCAGCGAGGAGATGGTGAATGGGCTCTATGGTCCGGAACTGCTTCACGAAGCGGAAGCGCTGGCGGCTGCCATCGTCGAAACTATCGACCAGATGCAATTGCGCGTGATGATGAAACCGCCTTCCCCCAGTATCAAACGGTAGGCCGACACAGGGAAGCCCGCCAGCGCGCGTTTCGGCCCTAGCTTTTCTCGAAAGTCGGCTTCCAGTCGCGGTTGCGCTCCCGCTGCTGGCCCTCGTAGTCAGGAATGCATGTGAAGAACACCGGCCGACGGTCGCGGCCTGCAAACTTACAATCCGAGCAGCCGAACAGCCCGACAAGATCCCAATGCATAGAACCATGATCAGGGCCCAGCCGATCGATCAACGCCTGGATGTCGAGCTTGGTCGACTTGCAGCACATGGCATGCCCGCAATTGACATAGAGGGTTTCGCGGGCGGCTAACGTGTCAGCGAGGGTCTTGGTCATCCTTTGAAGCGCTCGGTATACCATGTGATCTTGCCGCCGACTTTCATCGGTTTGTGGATCATCAAGCGCTTCGGCAAGTGTTCCGGATGCACCTCCAGTAGCGTGATCTTGATCTGGGGCTTGCACCGGCTGCAGTCGAATTTAAGCGACATCGGATCGACGCCGCCGCCGTAGACCATCATCAAATCGGCCGATCGGCAGTAGCGGACATTGCCGCAACTGCATTCCGCTTTCACAAGCATATTGTGCCGGGTCGCCTTGCCCAGCGTGTCGATCGGTTCGTGCGCCATCCCCCATAAATGAGGAATATATTCCTAGATAGTCAAGGGGGCTCTTGACTCTGGTGTTCTCATTTTGTTCACTGATGGCAGGATAGACACAGGAGGCAGATATGGACCTGCTTTTGACAGTTCCGGGCGCATCGCCCGAAGAGATTGCACGCGGCATAGCAGCGGCGCAGGCGGTGCTGGACCGGGCGGGCATCACAGCTATTGAGGCGGCTGAAGGATTGTTTGCGCTTGAAGGTTGGGACGATGCCAGTTTCCCTGACGAGGGGGAGCCAACAGAGGAAGAGGACGAAGCAGCGAGCGCCTGGATGGAAGCGTCGCGGGCAGCCTTGGACGCATGTTGCGCTGACTGGCCTGCCGAAAAGCGTCCGGTTGCCGCCGATCTGCAATTATTGGTGGACCCGGCAACACAATTGGCCGACCGGCCATCGGCCTTGGCCATGCTCCGCGCTCTGACTGCCGCGCAAGACGGCAACGGCGAATTCATGAATTCGCAAATTGGGATACTGGCGGATAGGTTGGCTGTCGATCTAGACAATCCGCGCGATCTGATTGCGGCGGTGACGGTTGCCTTTACCAGGCTAGAGCTTGCTGGATTTCATCCAGACGAGCCGATCGAGCCCAAGCGCCAAGCCGTCTATGATGCGATCGACGCCCTTGAAGCTGCGACCGAGATGCCCACATCGCATTGAGGCAATAGGGGGCAAGGCATGTGCGGCCGCTATACCAGATACTTGACCTGGTCCGAAATCCACCGGCTCTACCGCCTGACGGCGCCGGCTGAGACCGGGCGCAACGACGCCCCTCGCTACAACATCGCCCCGACTGAGGAAGTCCCGTTCGTCACCGTTGGCGAGGACGGCAATCACAAGCTCCGTGAGGGCCGCTGGTGGCTCGTGCCTTTTTGGGCGAAAGAGATGCCCAAGGCGGCTATGTTCAACGCCAGGATCGAAGGCGTCGATACCGCCCCGGCTTTCCGCGACGCGTTCAAGTCGAAGCGCTGCCTGATACCAGCCGACGGCTTCTACGAGTGGACCATCTCGCCGGCCGACGGCAAGAAAGACCCTTGGCATATCTACCAGCCCGGCCACTCCGCTTTCTCGTTTGCAGGCCTGTGGGCGTACAACTCCAATCTCGACATCACCAGTTGCACAATCATCACCGCGCCCGCGGGCGACCCGATGAACAACCTGCACGATCGGCAGCCCGTCATTCTGGACGAAGCCTACTATGACGCATGGCTGGACCCGACGACGCCAAAGGACAGTTTGAAGGACATTCTCAGTCACGACATCGACGGCCAGCTGCAGTTCAATCGGGTCGGCCGGGAGGTCAATTCGACCGTCGTCAACAAGCTGCCCAATGACCACCCCGCCTTGGTCGGGCCGATCAACCCGCTATGAGTGATGAACCGCTGAGGCTCGTGCCGCTCTCCCGAAGGGCTGCCTGATGGTTTGTGGGAACCGGCCTCGATATCCCACGTTTCTAGTAATTGAACTTCACGATAGGATTCGTGCAATGGCGGAGAATTTATCTCGCGATGATGAACGGCGCGGCACCCGAAGAGTCCTCATGTGGGGAGTCGTGATCGCCACCGTGCTTTTTGTCGTGCTGCTGGCGCTATTTGTCCTCGGAATGCGTGCGTAGGTCCTTCGACCGGGTTTGCAAGTATGTCAGTTGCAGCAAGCGTTTGCCAAGCCCTCACACTTGTTTTTCCGCGACAACAAGAAACCCGCCGCCCCATTCACGGCAGCGGCGGGCCGCCCCAGGGATCACGGGACTTGCCGGAGCGTTGGAACCCCTGCCGTTAAGAAAACTATTAGGAGCCGCTAATGTTCAGGGTCTGGGCCAGTCGAAGATCACATCGTCCTTGACGCTATTGAGAGTCGGCTTCCAGCCAGGTTGCGTTCCTAGGATTTGTACGATCTGTACCAGACCTTGTGGCCGATTCAGCACTCATATAGATTCGTGATTGTCCTCATATTGCGGGGAGGCAATGCGATGGATAGCGACACACCCGACGGCAAGGGTCATCCTTGCATCGAAGTGGTCGAAGCCTGCGGCGAATGGTTCGTCCGCGTGGTCGAGGAAGACCAGGAACTAACCCGATCATTCGAACTGGAATCGTACGCCCTCGCCTTCGCGGAAGGCCAGCGGATACGCCTGCATCTCGACAAGTTTGCCCGTCTGTAGGGCGTGACCAACCAGCGCGTGACCGGCCCAACTCGTCGGCCGGGCCCGGCTGGCATTCCCTCTGTCAAAAGGGTGTCGGGCCGCACGGCCGGGGCGGAGCGCTCGGCGGCCCGGCAAATCTGAGACCAGTCGGATCGCGCTAAATTACCACTAGCTAAGTTGATCAGTTGAGACCATAGTGCCGGCGCTGATGAATTGGCAGGCTACTGTCCACCCCCCGCCCAACTGCCTGCCACTTGCCGGCGACGCCTTCCCCGAGACGACGTCCGCCGGCTTTTCATTCCCCTATATCGCGGCGGCCATCAGTCTGCCAAGTCGCCAGCGCGATGCTGCATGGCATCGAAAATGGCCTCGAGCACGCTGCCGACTTCTTCGTTGATTTCAGCGGCGGGAATCCCTGTCTTGTCGGCTGCCCTCATCGCCTCGTCTGCAAGATCGCTGATGGCCACGGGATCGTCGGTCATGGCATTCGGGAGATGTTTCCGCCATCCATTTGTCGAGGAAGTTGATGCCGCGCGTGCTCATCGAAATATGATCCACCAGCCGGCGAAGCTGCCAGTCGCGAGCAACAAGACAGCGGCCAATATCAATACGCCCTTGCGGTTTTGCCATCTGGAGGGAGGGCTTGGCATCAGTCGTTCGGGATTTCGTCCTGCGTCCATGCTGAACCAATTTGGCCGGCGATATTAAGTTCCGCTTTGTGCTGTTTGGCTGCTCCTGTCAGCGCAAACCCTGCATGATGAATTTGTATATCGTGCCGATTTTTTCATCGATCTCTTGGCCGGGAATGCCCTGGCTCTCCGCCGCCTGCTTCGCGTCCACGGCCATGTCGATCACCAGTAGCACTGGGTCGATGATTGGATCGTCCGGTAAATGATCCGATATCCAATGGTAAAGAAAATCGTTGCCGCGCTTGCTCATTCTCCCGGAAGTCCTGCAACGAGGCATACCGCAGGTCTTCCTCGCCGCGGACGTGCTTCACACGGCCGATCAACCCCGGCTTGATCCATTGCGTCGCCGGCCGCTTCATGCTGCCCTTGGGCGCCGTCCCTGGGTGCTTCTGGACGCGCTGCCATAGCCGCTCGCGCATTTCACGGTTCAAGGTGACGAAAGCGCTGCCGACATAGCGCCCGGTCCCGCGCTCGGCCATCAGAGCGAACGCGGGCTTGCCGGCCTCGCGCTCCACGCCAAGCAGATCGTATTCGTCGATCGTGAAAGCCTTCGTTTTCAGCCAGGCCGTCGAGTTGCCGGAGCGATATTTGCTATCCTTGCGCTTGGACACCATGCCCTCAAGCCCGGCTTGGTCGACGAGATGGAAGATCGCCTTTGCATCGCCGGACAGCGCCTGGCTGAATTGGATACGGCCGCCTTCCGGGATCATCTCGGTCAGGATCTCACGACGGTCCTCCAGGGGCATGTCGCGCAGATCGTGGCCGTTCAGATGCAGCAGGTCGAAAGCAACGAAATAGAGGTCGTGCTGACGGCTGGTGATGGCCTTGCGCAAAGCCGCGAAGTCAGACAGACCCGCCTCGTTGAGAACGATAATCTCCCCGTCGATTATGGCGCTCTCGACGCCAAGCTCACGAGCCGCCTTAACGAGGTCACGGTACTTCGATCACCAATCAAGGCCGTGCCTGGTGTGGATGCGCACGCCGGCATCGTCGATGAAATCTGAGAGCGGTATCCGTCGAATTTGACTTCATGAATCCAGTCGGCGCCTTCGGGAGGTTTCTCCACCAAGGTCGGCATTAACGGCTCGATAAACGCCAGCCGCCGGCCGCCTGCCCGCTTAAGCATTCGAGCCCCACACCACGCAACCGGCGATTCAATTAGCATGCGCTAAAATGGTTCCGAAATTTTATCTAAAGTTGGACCCGCAACCAAAAATGCCCCTGTTGCGTTATCGGCGCTTCAATGATCGGGAGGTCAGGCATCATGGGCAACTTTTTACCGCTTTCGATTAAGCTGGTGGACGCGAAACCAATGACGGTTTCTTCTATATGCGAGGCTGAGGCAGCGCTCCAAGGTCAGTGGCCAAATAAGGGAGCGGCACCCTATAGGGATGCGTGCCGGTTAATCGCGGCTGCCAAAGGTGGAAGCTGCAGTCCGGCCATCGCTTTCGCGGCGTTCAAGGCCGCCGCTATCGACCAGCGCCTACTGCAACCCGCAGAGAAGAGTGATGCACTCAAAATGCTGGATGACGTGAGCAAGGACATACAGATATGAAGCTGTCGGATTTAGGTCCGACCATCCCTGGTAAGCGGCACGGCGCCGAGCCTGCGGACGAGCGCGACAAATTTCATGACCTGTCCCGTATGCGGCCAGCGGCTCGACCTGCGCGACTTCCGCCAGGTCGCTTGGCACGATCAGCCCGAACATGAGCCTTGGAGTTGGAGCTTTATGTCACCAACCGGAACGCGTAGCGGTTGCGGATGTGGTCGTTGAAATAGCGGCCCTTGGCAAAGGCGGAATTGAACGCGGCAAACGCCTCAATCGGAACGTCCAAGAACTCGTAGTGCTTACCGCTCGCTACAAACCAGACCGAGAGAACCTTGGTGTTCGGGTCATAGTCGAACTTGCGTATCGAGGTCGACGGCATGGTAGGGTCCAAAAGAGCCCGCCAGCCGAAGCCGGCGGGAGAGTCTGAAGGTGCCAGAGAGTGTGGGTCTGGCACCTTGCAAACGGTCCGACCCGGCTTTTGTTTCAGGTTTTGCTAAAATGCCCTTGGGATATCGCCAGCGCGCATCAATGCCGGCCGCTGTCCTACAGCGCTGGAGCGTCCGGCGCGTCCTGGCGCCCGCTTGTGGCCAGGCCCATGCAGTGCGAAGCCATCGCCCGGGAAAGCCCTTCCTGCTTGTCGAGCCAAGGGCCGAAATGGCCATGTGGCAGCGAGGCTTTGTTGCGCAGAAGCCAGCGGCCGATCTGCTCGAGCGACAGATGCCTGCGGGGAATTAATGCGGGTCTCGGCCGGTTTGGGGTCGGCCAGCGGTGCGAGATGGCCGGCGACATGAGGGCAAGACAGGCCCGGTTGCACCTCGGCTTGCTTTTGCGGCGGCAGCTGGTTGAACTGCCGGACCGTCATCCCGCAGCCGAGCGCCAGAACGGCCGTCACGGAAAGTTGTACGCCTCCGGCGAGGGCCGCCTTGCGCGAGCATGGCCCGGTAGCGAGGCTGCGCTCTTATGGTCGTCCTTACGAGCGTAGTTAGCAGCACAGCATGAGCCATGTGACGTTATTGACCGGGCCGGAGCGGCGTCGGCGTTGGAGTGAAGAGGATCAATGCCGGATACTGGCCGCGGCATTCGCGCCCGGGGCCACAGTGGCGGCGGTAGCGCGTCAGTATGATGTGGCGACCAGCCTGATCTATAAGTGGCGCCGCGCGGTGAGAGCCCGCGAGCCGGGTTTTGCCGAAGTTGTCGTGGTTCCCGATGAGCCTGTCGTCGCTTCGGTGCCGGCGGTGCCACCAGCGGTGATCGAGCTGGAGGTCGCCGGCAAGGTGCGGCTGCGGATTCCGCTGACCACGCCGCCGACACTGGCGGCGGCGATGGTGAAGGCGCTGGGTGTTTCATGATCCCGGTTCCGAGCCAGGTGCGGATCTGGTTGGCGGTCGGCCGGACCGATATGCGTCGCGGAATGCAAGGCCTCGCTCTGCAGGTTCAGGAGACGTTGGGCCGGGATCCGCATGCCGGCGATCTTTATGTCTTCCGCGGCCGCAGCGGCAATCTGATCAAGATTATCTGGCATGATGGGCTCGGCATGTCGCTGTATGCAAAACGGCTCGAGAAGGGCTGGTTTCTATGGCCGTCGCCGGCGGATGGTACGGTTTCCATATCACCGGCGCAGCTCGCCTACATGCTCGACGGGATCGATTGGCGCAACCCGCGTCACACGTTCCGCCCTGAGCTCGCGGGCTGAGTTTTTCTTTGAGTTTGCGCCATTTTCCGCGAGTCAGCGGACGCGTTTTATGATTCACTCCAGGGCATGGTTGCCACCGCCCAGGATGCTGTTCCGGACGATATCGGCGCGCTGAGAGCAGCGCTGACGGCGGCGCTGGCCAGAGCCGAAGACGAGGCCGCGCGCGCTGCGCTGGTCGAGGCCGAACTGGCGGTCGCCAGGGCCAAGGCATCGGATGATGCGGCGCTGATCGCACATCAGGATCTGACGATCCGGAAGCTGCAGCGGGCGCTGCATGGTCAGAGTTCTGAACGCTCAGCCCGCCTGCACGACCAGATGGAGCTCACCTTCGAGGAACTTGAGAGCACCGCGACGGAAGACGAGATCGCCGCCGAACAGGCCGCGGCCCGGACCACCGAGGTGGCGCCTTATATGCGCAAACGACCGGCGCGCCAGCCATTTCCCGAGCATCTGCCGCGCGAACGCGTGGTCGAGCCGGCGCCGACCGCTTGCCACTGCTGCGGCGGTCATCGGCTGCGCAAGCTGGGTGAGGATATCACCGAGACGCTGGAGGTGGTGCCGCGGCAATGGAAGGTGATCCAACACGTGCGGGAGAAGTTCACCTGCCGCGACTGCGAGACGATCAGCCAGGCTCCGGCGCCGTTCCACGCCACCCCGCGGGGCTGGGCCGGTCCCGGCCTGCTGGCGATGATCCTGTTCGAGAAGTTCGGACAGCATCAGCCGCTCAACCGCCAGGCTGAACGCTATGCCCGCGAAGGCGTGCCGCTCAGCCTGTCGACGCTGGCCGACCAGGTCGGCGCCGGCGCCGCGGCGCTGATGCCGCTGTTCAAGCGGCTCGAAGCCCATGTGCTGGCCGCTTCACGTCTGCACGGCGACGATACGACGGTGCCGGTCCTGGCCAAGGGCAAGACCGATACCGGTCGATTATGGACCTATGTGCGCGATGACCGACCGTTCGGCGGCGCCGATCCGCCGGCGGCAGTGTTCTACTATTCCCGCGATCGTCGAGGCGAACATCCCGCGGCGCATCTCGCCGGCTGGAGCGGCATTCTGCAGGCCGATGCCTATGGCGGTTATGGCGATCTCTATGCGACGGGCCGTCAGCCAGCGCCTGTTCTGGAAGCCAGCTGTTGGGCTCACAGCCGGCGCAAAGTGTTCGAGCTGGCCGATATCGAAGCGGCGGCGCGCAAGAAGGCGCACGGCGAGAAGCCCAACCTGGTCTATCCGCTAGCGGTTGAAGCCGTGAAGCGCATCGATGCCCTGTTCGATATCGAGCGCGCGATCAACGGCCTGTCGCCGGGCCAACGCCACGCCGTGCGCCAAGAGCCGGAGCGCGCCGCTGGTCACCGAGCTCGAGCGCTGGATGATCGAGACGCGCGACAAGCTCTCTCGCGGACACGATCTGACCAAGGCCTTCAACTACATGCTGCGCCGCTGGTCGTCCTTCACCCGGTTCCTCGACGATGGGCGGATTTGCCTGTCGAACAATGCAGCCGAGCGAGCCCTGCGCGGCATCGCTCTCGGCAGAAAGTCCTGGCTGTTCTGCGGTTCCGATCGCGGCGGACAGCGCGCTGCCGTTCTCTACAGCATGATCGTCAGCGCCAAGTTGAATGACATCGACCCGCAGGTCTGGATCGCCGACATCCTCGCCCGACTGCCCGCATATCCGGCCCATCGGATCGATGATTTGCTGCCGTGGAATTGGAGATCCGCAAAACTGCGGACCCAACCAGCGGCGGCCTGATCATGCAGCGCAATAAGGTGCATCACGTCTATACCGTCGACCGTGTCGCCAGGGACCTCGGCGTCAACGAAGCGCTCATCCAGGAACTGACCCTCGGTCTCGAGCCCGAAGACGGCGTCATCTGGGTGCACGGCGCCACCGATGACGACGGGATCTTGGCCTTCACCGATGAAGGCATCGAGGAGGTCGAACTCCTCCTCGAAGAATATCATCGCGTCTCCCCATCGAAAGCTTGACCCCAGCACCGCGGTGCTCAAGGTGCTCATGGCCACCAGATACGCACGTCTGCGGTCTTCACCGGATGGGTACGGAAAGTTCGTTCGCCGCCCTGGTGAAGTTTTCGTGGCGCGCCGCCTCGAAGGCTTTAAGGGCGTTGAGTGATGGCAGCCGGCGGGCCAATTTCACACCATGTCATGCCGCTGACAGGTGGGTTGCTGTGGCGCAAGTACGCAGGATAATCATCATGACCTCGATCTGCTGGTCGATGCTCAAGGCCGTGACGGTCCGGAGTATTGCTGCCTAGAGCTGAGACTCGATCGGAAGGTGGCGCACGAGGACCGCCAAAATACGGCGGTAAATTCCGGCTTCTGGTTCGTGGATATAATGCTGGACCCTGCCTTCGTCACGACCATGCCAGTGCAGCACATTGTTTCTCAATTCGAGCCGATAACTAGTTTCCGGTGAGATCTCTGATTGAAATTGCCGTCGCAATTCGGCGACCAGCTTCTCATCCTCAAAAAGCACACCCATTTCCGAATTCAAAGACACAGACCGTGGATCGAAATTGAAGGAGCCGACGAAACCCATCCTGTCGTCAACGCTGAAAGTCTTGGTATGCAGACTGGCGCCCTTAGAGCCGAAGACCGAGATCGCCTGTTGCCGGCTAAAGGGCTGAAGCTCGAAAAGTTTGATGCCGTTTCTGAGCAATCGCTTGCGATAATTCGCATAGGCACCGTGGACCGCGGCGACATCGGTAGCCGCCAAGGAATTGGTCAGCACCGCGACGTCCACCCCGTTGTCAACGAGATCGGACAACATCGCGGCCCCCCTTTTGCCTGGGATAAAATAGGGGGAAACGATTTCCAGGCAAATACGGGCTGACTGAATGTGGAGAAGCAGTTCCTTCATCAGCCAGCTGCGGCGCCTCCAACCGCGGACCTTCTCCGGAGGATCGGAAATCACTCGAACATGCTTTATCCAATGCACGTCGTTACTGGTCGCGATAAACTGCGCGATGGATGCTTGGTCACAGATCCCGTCTAAAAGCTTTGACTCGGGTCCCGCATCGCTTCCTTCAAATAAGTCGGCAGGCATGGTCTCAGCGGATGGGCCAAGTTCGCCAATCGGCTTGGCATCTTTGCAAGCCCAGAACTTCTCAAATATTTGGGCGGTTTGCTGCACGGCAGGACCCAGGAGCAGCACGTCGAGGTCACGGAAGTTAGTTTCTGCGGCATCAAAATAGGCATCGCCTATGTTTCGCCCACCGACGATGGCGACGTTGCCGTCGGCGATCCACGCCTTGTTATGCATCCTGCGGGTCAATGCAAAAAGCCGCAGGAGAACTTCCATACTGCGTACAATGCCTCGTGCCCTGACCCCACTCGGGTTAAAGAGCTTCAGCTCGATGTTTGGATGGCTGCCCAGCGCCAGATAAGAAGAATCGCTCTTACGCGGGTTCACGTCATCAAGAAGCATCCGCACGCGCACGCCCCGCTGAGCGGCTTGGAAAACTTCCTGAAGAAGCGAGCGCCCGGTACGGTCGTCATGCCAGAGGTAGTACATAAGGTCGAGAGTGCGAACCGAGCTTCTTGCCGCGAGAACGCGCATGGTGAAGGCATCACAATTGTCCGAGACGAGCAGCAAGCCGCTCTTGCCCGCTTTGATATTGGCGTCCGTTGTCAGCGCGATGGGAACGTCCATGAATTGGTTGCCTTTGGACGGCAACAGAAGTTGCCCTTGCTCAAAATCATAGCAAGAACCCTCGAAGGGCAATCTAGTTGCATGAGGAGCGTCTAATCCTTCGTGGAACCACGCGCCAGATTCCAAGTCCTATGTATCCGGGCTCGGCAGACTGAGCAGTATCCTGGATCATTCCGGTACGTTCTCGAATGTCGCTTCACTTGCCGGCGGGCATCGCGTCGATATGGGTAAGACCAAGTCTGGCCTCGCTTTATGCAAACGAGGCAGAAATGACATCGAAAACAAGGTCGACCACAATTAGACGCTATGGCGGACCGGTCGGCGGCTGGGGCTCAGCGAAATCTGTGGGCGCGATCATCGCGAGAGAGCACGTCCCTCTAAAAGCGCCAAGGCTGCTTTCGATCCAGAATAAGTCAGAAGGGTATATATGCGTCAGTTGTGCCTGCGCAAAACCCGCCCAATCGCATCCGCTCGAATTCTGCGAAAGCGGAGCAAAGGCGACAGCTCGGGAAATCACGTCCCGACGGGCCGACCCCGCGTTCTTCGAAAAACACACGCTAAGCGACTTGGAACGCTGGCCAGATCACGACTTGGAGGAACAGGGCCGGTTGACCCATCCTATGCGCTGGGATGCGATCAGCGACAAGTATCTTCCGGTGGCGTGGGCAGAAGGTGGTGTCGCAATCGAGATCGCTGAAATGCCCGAGCAGCGAATATTTGCATCAGCCTGCGTTGGCATTCCCGTCCGCTCATCTGAGTAAAGCTGCTGCGGTCGGAAGGTTCCGCCGCGCTCACAAATTCGCCTGCGGGGACCGATTGCATGCTTGTTGATGACGCTGGCATTGACAGGCTTCGCGACAAGCTTCTGCCTATGCGGCTCCGCAGGCCCTCGCAAGAAGGGGGTCGAGAACGACTACCGGCTCGATAGTTGGGTTGAGCTTTGAACAACTGTTAGCCGTCGCCAAAGAGTACAGTAACGGACCTGAATACAGCCCAGACATCCGCCTCGTTGCTACTTTCCTCGAATACGGAGGCTGAGCTAGCAGGAGGGAAGCGATGATAAACGGATGTTAAAAACGAAAACGCCGGCGCTCGTAGAGGCCGCCCTTCGAGGCCCGCAGCGCAAAAACGCGCTTGCTCCTATTCCAGGAAAACAGCCACATTGCCCTTCAGTCCGGCTGGCCCTGAAATCGGCATCGCGCTCTCGCGCTGTCAGCGGACCAGCTGAAAAAACTCGGATACGGCCAAACGGCGAACCGACGTTCCGAAGTTTCCTGGACGAGCCATTTAAATAGTTTTGCAAGGGAACCGCCGGCTTCTATCCGAGTTAGGAAATGCCCCTGACGGTTCATTTCAAGCAAGTCAAACAAGGAGGACACAGCGATGGCAACCACCAAGAAGGCAAGTGCGAAGACCAAGGGCCTTGAGGATCTGTTCCTCGACGGTCTCAAGGATCTCTATTACGCCGAGAAGAAAATTCTGAAGGCCTTGCCGAAGATGGCCAAGGGCGCGGATGATGGGCAGGTCACCGCAGCCTTCGAAAAGCATCTTGCCGAAACCGAAGGCCAGGTGGAGC
This sequence comes from Mesorhizobium sp. M0293, assembly GCF_040321735.1. Classification (NCBI taxonomy): domain Bacteria; kingdom Pseudomonadati; phylum Pseudomonadota; class Alphaproteobacteria; order Hyphomicrobiales; family Phyllobacteriaceae; genus Mesorhizobium; species Mesorhizobium sp. M0293. The sequence goes on along the minus strand of NZ_JAMYSA010000003.1, from coordinate 133,146 downwards.
GGCTTGAGGAGGTTTTCGAAATCCTCGGCGCGGCTGCGCGCGGAAAAACCTGCCCCGCCATCGACGGCATTATCGAGGAAGGATCCGAAATTCTCGAGGACTATAAGGGTTCGACGTCGCTTGACGCCGGGCTCGTTGGCGCCGCGCAGGCGGTCGAGCACTACGAGATCGCGCGCTACGGCACACTGATTGCGTGGGCCACCTCCCTTGGCAAGGACGATATCGTTGAACTTCTCAGCGCGACCCTCGAGGAGGAGAAGGCTACCGACAAGGCCCTGACGTCACTGGGCGAAGCCGGCGTGAACGACCGGGCGGCCGAACTGCAAGCGGCTTGAATTGAGCCGGTTTTCAATGGTCCCGGCGGGTCTGCCGGGACCATTTCTATTGCTGTATGGATGGAGTCAGAGTCTGTTTACTCCAATACGCGAGCGGCCTTCAACGGCATTGAACGCCCATCCATGCGGAAGGTTGAGCCCGGAACCATTGTGGGATGCCGACGTTTCACAAGGCTACCGCGCGTGGCCGGCAGGGGAATTACGGGTTCATGGAAAGCGCAGTTATCACGGGGGCCGGGTTTGGGCTTCCCCAAATTGATTATCAGGACTTTTTCGAAAACGGCGGCATTGGTCTGCACATCGTTGATGGAGCCGGCCTTATTCTCCATGCCAACAAAGCCGAGTTGAACCTCTTGGGCTACGAAGCCCCTGATTATATCGGTCGCGATATCGCTAGCTTTCATGCTGATGAGCATGCCATCACCGATATTCTCGCCCGCCTCGCGCGAGGTGAAGCCGTCGAACGATATCCGGCCAAACTCCGTGCACGCGATGGTTCCATCAAGCACGTGGAAGTCAGTTCCAGCGGTCGTTTCGAAAATGGTCAACTGGTGCATTCGCGCTGTTTCACCGTCGACGTGACCCGGCTCAAGTCTGCCGAATTGGCAATGAACCAAAATGAGGATCGCTTCCACCAAATCCTGGATGCATTGCCGGTCGCGGTCTACACGACCGACGCACGAGGTATCATCACCTACTGTAACAGGGCTGCGGCCGAACTTGCCGGCCGGGAACCGAAGATTGGCCAGGATCAGTGGTGTGTCACTTTCCGCCTGTTCACGGTCGATGGGGACGAATTGCCCCACGACCAATGTCCCATGGCAATCACGCTCAAGGAAAATCGTCCGGTCCGTAATGTCGAGGCCATAGCGCAGCGTCCCGATGGGAGTTTTTTTCCGTTCTTGCCATTTCCGACTCCACTTAGGGACGACCACGGCAATTTGGTCGGCGCCGTCAATATGCTGTTGGACCTGACCGACCGCAAAAGAGGCGAGGATGCCGTCCAACACCTTTCAGCAATCGTCGAATCGTCCTTCGATGCGATTGTGAGCAAGGATTTGGACGGGTTCATCAAGAGCTGGAACAAGGGCGCCGAGCGGCTGTTCGGCTATACCCCCGCCGAAGCCGTGGGACGGCATGTCACCATGCTGATCCCGCCTGACCACCATGATGAAGAGCCGCGGATCCTCGAGCGTCTCCGGTGCGGCGAACGGGTCGAGAGCTACGAGACAATCCGCCAACGCAAAAATGGGACACAGGTGCCAGTCTCGCTCACCATTTCGCCGGTCCGCAACGCCACCGGCCGCATTGTCGGTGCTTCAAAGATTGCCCGCGACATAACCGCAACCAAGGAGAACGAACGCCGCATCCGCATGCTGATGCGCGAAGTCAATCACCGCGTGAAGAACCAATACTCGGTGATCCTTTCAATGATTCGCGAGACCAACAAGCGTTCGGAAAGCTCCGACGTGTTCGAAAAACAGGTGCGGGAGCGCATCATGGCGCTGTCGAGGTCGCACGATCTGTTGATATCGGCTGACTGGAAAGGCGCCACAATCTCCGATCTGCTCTTGGCCCAAGCCAAACCCTTTGGTCGGGAAGACGCGATCACCATGGCAGGTCCTCCCGTCACGCTCACTCCCCATGCCGTCCAATATCTCGGAATCGCATTCCATGAACTGTGCACAAACTCCGCCAAATACGGAGTATTGTCCGGCCACCGAGGCATCATTGCCGTCACGTGGGGCGTTGCTGGTGGGCAAGGCAGTCAGACATTCAAACTGACCTGGGCGGAGCAGGACGGCCCTGGGATCAAGTCGATCGGGAGTAATGGCTTTGGGAGCGTGGTGCTCAATCGCGTTACTGCGCAGGCATTAAGTGGGATCGCAGAGCTGACCTACGGTGCCAACGATGTGCACTGGAAGCTCGAGGCGCCGGCATCTTTCGTCGAGGCTTCGCTGTTCGACGACGAGCGCGGCACTGAACATTATTCGACGGATAATGCGGCTCTTTAGGCTGAAGAGGCTGTCAATCGCGTTTGCGCCAGCCTTCAGTACCCTCGGCCTCGGAATTTTGTGTCGGCTGGTTCGGCAACACGCGCGGTTTGACGCTCGTCACGCCATCGTTTTTGCGACCGTGGTCGCTACGCACATATTGCCCTTGAGCGTCCTTCTCGACTTTGCGGCCGGTGTCCTTCGCTTTCGCCATTGGCGCATCCTGCTGCCAGTCCGTCGTTTGGTCGGAAATCCATACAAAGCCGAAGATTCAACCGCCACCCTTTTGAAGAAGCCGGGCCTCGCGCAAGATCGACGCCCTGTCCGTCCCGACCAATGAAACGATCTCACGGATTTGACTCTCGGTCACTCCGCACTCGCGCGCCAGCGCCCGCACGGCTTGCGGGGTTATGACCGGGCGCCTGGTTTCTTCGTCAGCCACGACTCATTCCTTTCAGTTCGAAAGGGTACGCTCCAGCTCATCCGGCAGGCCGTGGCCTGCCGGATAAATCTCTCCTATAGCTTGACGCTCGCCTCTCGCGCCCACAGCCGAAGTTTGCGGCACGCCTCTATGTACGTTCCGGCAGCGTCCCCATCCGTCAAAGGAATGACGCCTTCATCGGCGACCGGATCGACGCCCGCCTTGGCCAGAAGAGGAACCGCCCCGGGCGTGAACCCGATGAACTTGCAATGGGCGAAGGCATCCGCCACGAAATCCCGGGCTGCCGCCTCTCCCGTGAACAGTTCCGCACCTTCTTCGGTGAGCAGGAGAGCCACTGCGTCAAACAGCACGGACGAGCCGCCGTCGATCATATGCTTCGCAGTAATCTTGGTGCCGTCATCAGCCTGCACACCGCCCACCTTCAGGGCAATGACTTCCATGGTCGCCCCTTCATCTTCGATCGCCGCCTGCAAGGCTTTGAACAGAGCGGCGTCGGCTCCATTGCTGACCAGTACACCGACCTTGCGGCCCTCGAAACTGTCGGGGCCGTTCTCGATGATGCTTAAGGCCGGCGATGGCTCCAGATCCTTTCTCGGTGCCACCGTTGCGTCCGCCGGCTTCGGCAAATCGGTAATGTTGAGCTTGTCGGCGACTGTCGCGGCCAACCCTTCGTCGATGTTCAACAAGTGCGCGATCATTCGCTCCCGGATGGCCGGGGTTTCCACCTTGCTGAGCTCAAAGGTCAGCGCTTGGGCGATGTGGCGCTGCTCGGGAGGCGTCTGGCTGTTGAAGAACTGGCCAGCCTGGCTGTAGTGGTCAGAGAAGCTCTCTGGGCGCAGCCGTACTTTTTGCCCCTCCTCGCCATCAGCGAAGGAGCGAAAGCCGCGCTCGGGGGATTCGCGCGGTCCAGCACCGAACGAATTCGGCTGGTAGTTCGTCCGTCCGATCGGGTTGCGCATCGCCATATGGCCATCCTGCTGGAAATGATGGAACGGGCATTTCGGCGCATTGATCGGCAGATGGGTAAAATTGGGACTGCCGAGGCGTTTCAGCTGGGTGTCGAGGTAGGAGAAGTTGCGGCCCTGCAGGAGCGGGTCGTTGCTGAAGTCGATGCCCGGCGGGACATTCTGGGTCATGAACGCGACCTGTTCGGTCTCGGCGAAGAAGTTATCCGGCATGCGGTCGAGGACAAGTCGGCCAACGGGTATCGGCGGCAGGACCTCTTCCGGGATGATTTTGGTAGGGTCGAGGATGTCGAAATCGAAGCTGTCGGCAAATTCCTGGTCGAAAAGTTGCAGACAGAGTTCCCATTCCGGGAATTGGCCGGCTTGAATGGCGTTCCAGAGATCCCTGCGGTGAAAGTCCGGATCGGCGCCATTGATCTTGACCGCCTCATTCCAGACGACCGATTGCATGCCGAGCTTGGGCTTCCAGATGAATTTCACGAACGTGGATTCGTCGGCCGCGTTGACCAGGCGGAAGGTGTGGACTCCGAAACCCTGCATGAAACGGAACGACCGCGGAATCGCTCGATCAGACATCACCCACATGATCATGTGCATGGATTCCGGCGTCAGGCTGATGAAATCCCAAAAGGTGTCGTGCGCCGACTGGGCCTGTGGAAAATCCCGATCGGGCTCCGGCTTTACCGAATGGATCACGTCGGGAAACTTGATGGCATCCTGGATGAAGAACACCGGAATATTGTTTCCGACAATGTCCCAGTTGCCCTCCTTCGTATACAGCTTCACCGCGAAACCGCGTACATCGCGGGCGAGGTCGAACGAGCCTTTGCTGCCTGCCACCGTCGAGAAGCGAACAAACGCCGGGGTTTTTTCGCCAGCACGTCGGAAAATGTCGGCACGGGTGTATTTGGCGAGGGAGTCGTAAGTCTCGAAGAAGCCGTGGGCGCCATAACCCCGGGCATGCACGACCCTCTCGGGAATGCGCTCGTGGTCGAAATGGAAGATCTTTTCGCGGAAGTGGAAATCCTCGATGAGAGTTGGACCACGTGCTCCGATCTTGAGCGTATTCTGATCGTCGGCGACCGGGCCTCCCTGGGCCGTCGTCAAAATGTGTGTGTTACCTTCTGCAATTTGGTGCAGCTCTCCACCCTGCCCTCGAACAAGGGCTTGGTCGTGGATCGTCGCGGCATTGGGATTGGGGGGAGCTGCCTTACGCGCCATGCGGTCCTCCTTTGGGCTTGCTCTGCGATGAACTGCTGGAGCAACCTGCGGCAAGGCTCCAGGTTCCATGGAACCGGGCTTCCAAGCCAATTTCTTCGACGATGGTTTTAGGCGCACTGTGCGGACCCGACCGCAGGGCCCAGGTGAGACGAACGGCGGAGTTCTTGGGAGTAAACAAAATCAACGCGAAGGGAATCGTGGGCAGTGTCGTGGACTGGCTCCGACGCCGAGATCGCGCGGAAGCTGGCGGTGTAGATCGTGGGAGATTTCAAAAGACACCCGCCTGATGTCTAAGACGCTAAGCAGCGCATGCTGTCCGTTCTCGCAGCGGCCGGCGTCGAGTTTATTCCGGAGAATGCCGGTGGTGCCGGCGTGACACTGAGGAACCCTCGACGCTAAGCGGGATTTTGCGCTTGAGTTTCCATCTCTCGGCGATAGCACTCCATGCGGATGCGTGTGACTACGTGAGGGCATATTTGACCAGCCGGCAAGGTCAGTGTTAGCTGGTCAGGCCAGCGGCCGTCCGCTGATAGCCCCTAACGCTTCGGCGCCTCGTCATAGAAGAAACCGATGATTTCGGCCCAGCGCCTTTTCGCTGCCGGCGCGACGAGGGCGCACACGATTTGTAAGTACATTAGCATAAGCGCATATTAGGCCTGCAAGAGCGGCCTGCGACGACGTAAGGATGAGTGCACGCACGCCGATGACAGACAACACCCGGCAATTGCTCACCCTCGCCGTCTTCATTTGCAATGGTGTTTCGCTGACTGGCCCGGCGATCGGGCTAAATGTCGGTGTTGTCGCGGTGTTCCCCGTCAAGCTATTCGGCTTCGCTTGTGATGTGGGCTACATCGCCGCAGGCAAGGAAGCGAATCTGCTATTGAAGCAATGGTTTCGCATGATGTTCGGGATTGCCGTCCTTGTGACAGCCGGGGCGGCGATACTGATCCTCGGCAATTACGCTGCGTTCATAACCGATTGAGCCTGCGGTTGAGTAGCAACGGGTCGTGCCGGAGGTACTCTTCGCTGCGGCTGTGCCTCAGAACGGCCAGTCGGCCCGGTCTAAACCCAATCCGTTGCCGCCATTTTTGTCATTTGGCGCCGGCCCGTTTTGTCATTTGGCGCCGGCCCGGGGTACCCCGACACGCGACTCGTATCTGCCCATTGCCCCTCTTGCGAAGACGTTGGCAGGAGTAAGCGTTTCTCGAAAGCTCTGGAGCCCGGTCGATCTGCATTGCTGCTGATAGATCGAGCTCCTTTAAAATTAGTGCTGACCAAGTACGCTTAGCACCCTTCGGTCGTAGTCTTCATCTGGCCAGGGGCAGCTGTTTTGGCGTCAGTGTCCTGCTGTCCGGGAGCCGCTTGTTTCGCGCTGCCGGTCTGTTGACCAGGAGCGCAGTCCTTCGCCGAGTTTGGATTGGTCCCGCTCGTTGTGGTAGAGTCTGTTGCCGGATCACTGGTACTTGGCACCGTTGTAGTGGTCGTCGTTGTCGCTGACGATCCGCTGGTTGTGGCGCTCGACTGAGCGAAGGCAAGGCCGGTAGATAACGCCATTATGACTGATGCGAAAAGAAGCCGTTTCATTCTCATCTCCTGTTTCAGGCGACAATGTCCCTTCGGTTTCATAACCGGGAAACTGGCAGAGGGTTCCTCAAATTAGGAATGGCTCGGGGCCAAAGTCGGCGCGGGCGAACTGGGCCCTCGGTAAGTTATCGTTCCAAGAAATCTCTTTCCGAGTTGCGGCCCCATGGCGAATAGGCAAGCAAAAGCGACGTCACCATCATATTCAGCAATGCCTTAGCGCTTATGTCTTCCCCAGCACTTGGAGCTACGGGGGAGAGGTAAACCCGGAAACTGAGGTAGACAGGGGACGGGCCTGCGCGCCTCAATGGCGGCGGCGGCTTCTTATTTTCAAGCCAGCCCATGAACGCCAAAGCGTGCGACCGCCGACATCTTCAATGCTCTGCAGCGCGGGGTTAAACGTCGAGCAAAACCGATCCTTGCGGGCGGCTGCAACATGCCAGGACATAGCCGGCCGACTTCTCTTCAGCGTTCAGTCCGCCTAGGTCGTCCATGACAACTTCGCCGGATAGTTTGGCTATCCGGCACGTCCCGCAAACGCCCTGCTGGCAGGCAGTTGGAATGTAAATGCCACAGTTCCGTGCCGCTTCCAGCAGGGTCTCTCCGGACGTGCAGTGATGCTCCACACCCGAGCGGGAGAAACGGACCGAAGACCGAACCGCCGAACCCAATTCCGGACGCGAACTGCTGCTGCCTCCGAAGCTTTCCTCGTGATACTGTGCCGGTGCCAAGCCAATTGCGTCAAGGCAGGCGCGTGCCGTCTTCATGTACCCTTCGGGCCCACAGGCAAAAACGGTGCGCTTGTGGAGATCGGGAACCAGGTTCAGCAGCATCCGACCATCAATTCGACCGGTTGAGCCCGTCCAAGCGGGACCTCCCTGACTGCAAACCAAAGTCACGTGCACGTTAGCAAAGCGAGCGGCAAGTGCGTCCAGTTCCGATCGGAAGATGATGTCGCCTGGCGTTTTCGCACTGTAAATGAAGTGGATCTGCCTGTCGTCTGCGCGGTCGGTAAGCGCACGTAGCATGGACATGGTCGGCGTCACGCCGCTGCCGCCCGAAAGGAAAACGGGCTTCTGAGACGGCAACTCATCAAGATTGAACGAGCCGAACGGCCCTTCGATCTCGATCTTACTGCCCGGCCTCAAATTGTCATGGAGCCAGTTGGAAGCAAGCCCACCCGGCGTTCGTTTCACCGTGATCTGAAGATCAAGCGGTCGCGTCGGCGGTGATGATACAGAGTAGGAGCGCGTCATCGCGGTACCGTTAATTCTGAGATGCACGAGGACATATTGGCCGGCGCTGAAGCAGAACATCCGATCCGCGGCAGATGTGAGAACGAATGTTTTCACATCGTGCGTCTCGTCGATTACGTGACGGCAGAGAACAACATTTCGCGTCTTTTCTGCCCATTGCCGCTGACGCAAGGTGGGCACAACATCGGAGGTTTGGACGGAAGCGTGTGCGTTCATTGTTCGGCTCGGCTTTGAGGTCGAGCGAACATGCCAGTTCTTAGCCCGTAAAACAGCAACATTAACCCAACGTTATGATCGGCAATTTCGATTAAACTTCGAGCGACATAACGGCGAGATGGAGAGCTCGGATGCCTTTGCGAATGATCAGTTCGTGTTTGCGACGTGCCAGTATCGCCGTGTGGACTGGCTGATGCAGCGTCGGCGCTCCTTCGACGAGGAACGATGGAAGCTCAGCGGTAAACCGGCGCGCATCGTCGCTTCGCATGTAACAAGTGCCGCCCGTTCGCCGGAGCATGATCTCCGCCAGCGTTTCCGATCCGGTCGAAAGTCGACAGATCGCCAATTGAGCCAGCAGCTCTGCGTGCGTTTTCTCCAGTAGAACGGTGTAGCCTGGGCGGATGTAGGTGTCAGGATCAACGTCCGAGAGCGTTCTGGCCGCAGTCGAAACCATTACATATTCCTCGACCATCAGGTGCTCGTAGGCGATCTCAGGCAAGTAGCGAGGGGCATAAAGCACCGCGATATCCAGATTTCCCATACTCAGATCGCTGACCATCTGGTTCGAGTAATCCGACTCGATATGGATTGAGGACTTCGGAAGTGCTTGACACAGTGTTTCAACCCAACCGGGCAGGACTGAGCGGGTCATGCCCACTTGGGCGGCAACGCGCAAGGTGCCTTCGAAACGGTTGAACGCGCGTACATCGTGGCGAGCTTGCGACCAGGTCGAGAGCAGAGACCTGGCGTAAGCTTCGAACCGGCGTCCTGCGGCTGTCGGCTCTGCTCCGGCGCGTCCACGCTGGAACAGTTCGGACCCGATTGCGCTCTCCAGGTTCTTGATCCGGGTGCTGATCGTCGATTGGGTCAAGCCCAACCGATCCGCGGTCCGATTGAAATTTCTCGACTCGATAATGTCGAGAAAGGTTTCGATGTGATCAAGCTGCATTGAACCTCCGATCGAAAAACTCGATCACATTCGCAGGTTTCATAAGCTTGATCAAACGAAACCCGAGGCGGAAGCTGCACCCAGTCAGCGGCCGGCAGCATCGCCGGGAAGAGGCTACGGAGCGGAACAAAGTGCTTATAATCGACTGCGATTGTCATAATTACTGGTCAAGCGCCACGGTACTGCAGCCCTATCTTTCCGGCCTGTGGAAAGACATGTTCATCGAGGGCGAGAAAACAGGTCCCGTTGGCGCCTTTCCGCATGGCCATCGCCCCTGGTTTCATCCGCAGGACTTCTCTCGCAAGGACGTGCGTCCAAAAACTGAAGCCGATAACTATCTCATCATGAAAGAGAAGCACCTCGACAAGTACAAGGTCGATGTGGCGATCCTGACTGGCGATGAGCCAATCGAGGCGTCAACCCTCGCCAACCCCTATTATGCCAGCGCCCTGGTCAGCGCCTACAATGACTACCAGATCGATCAGTGGCTGCCGAAGGACGACCGTTTCATGGGCTCGATCATCATCGCGCCACAGGATCCAAAGCTCGCCGCCGCCGAGATACGTCGCCTTGGCAACCACCCGCGCATGGTGCAGGTGCTCGCTTCCCAAGGGTCCGTCAAGCCGTATGGCGACCCGTTCTACCACCCGATCTACGAAGCCTGCGCTGAAGTAGGGTTGCCCTTCGCTATACATCTGGGCGGCCATGGCGGAGTGAATTCAACTGCCATCGCTCCTGCCCCAACGACATTCTTCTGGGAGACCCACGCTATCCTCCACATGTCGGCAATGTCGCACGTCGCAAGCATGATCGCGCATGGTGTCTTCGAGAAATGGCCGGACCTCTACTTCGTGAACATCGAGTGCGGCGTCGCCTGGGTTCCATCGGTCCTGTGGCGCCTGGACGCCGACTACAAGGCGCTGCGAAAGGAGACGCCGTGGTTAAAAATGCTGCCGTCGGAATATTGCCGGCGCAACATCCGCTTTTCCACGCAGCCGCTCGAGCAGCCGGCGAACATCCAGCATCTGTGGTCCACGCTCGAGGCAATGGACGGTGAAAACACGCTGATGTTTGCGTCCGATTATCCGCACTGGGATTATGACGACGCCAACACGCTGCAGATCCCGCCCGCCTGGAAGAGCAAGATCATGGGACTGAATGCGCTGGAGGTCTACAAACGCATCCCCCGCGCGCAAGCGGCGAATGCCGCCTGAGGATGCAGACGATGCCCGAGAAGACATATATCTGCCGCGTCGACGAGATCGAAACCGGATCTCCCTTTATCGCCAAGATCCGCAGCCTTTCGGTTGGCGTTTTCCGCATCGGAGATTCATTCCACGCGCTGCTGAATGTTTGTCCGCACCGCGGCGCTCCACTTTGCGAGGGGCCGCAATGTGGAACGACCGCGCCCGTCGAACAGGCGCAATTCATCTATCATCGCGAAAACGAGATCGTTCGATGCGCCTGGCACGGCTGGGAATTCGACATCAAGTCAGGCGCGGCCTTGGTCGATCCGTCCGTTCGCGCACGCACATTTCCAGTCACCGTCGAAGCCGGCAGCATCTATGTGACGGCCTGATTGGCGCAAAGCCGATTGGGATTGGAAAATTCGAAGGAAAGGTGGCCGCAGCCAACTAGCAGATTTTGTTCGCAGGTGCTTGACGAGAAATAACGCGGAGAACTCCGCAATGGGAGAGTCAAATGTCAGAATCTGAATACAAGCTTGGTATCGCTCAAAGTCTGATCGGTCGCGGCAAGATTTCCCGCCGCGACTTTATTCATCTTGGGCTGGCTGCGGGCCTGACCGTAGCAGCTGCCGACACGCTCTTCGTCGCCACGGCACGGGCCGAACCGATGCAGGGAGGCTTCGCCAAGCTTGGGATGGCTCATGGCGCGACGACCGATTCGATCGATCCGGCCGGCTACCCTGATACCTTCACACAAACCGCATTCTCGGGCTCGCTGTCCAACAGCCTCACTGAGGTCGACGCAAAAGGCAATGTCCAACCGGACCTCGCCGAGAGCTTCGAATCCCCGGACGGGGCCAAAACCTGGGTCTTCAAGCTGCGCAAAGGCGCAACGTTTCACAACGGCAAGACAGTGACGGCGGACGACGTCGTGACCTCATTGCGATACCATATGGGCGCTGACACCAAATCGGCGGCGAAGTCGCTTTTGGACTCCGTTGCTGACATAAAGGCGGACGGTCCGGAAACGGTTGTTTTCACTCTCAAGAGCGGCAACGCCGATTTTCCTTACATCATGAGTGACTACCATCTGGTCATCATGCCAGCTAAGGACGGCAAGGCGGATTGGGCCTCAGGCGTTCGCACTGGCGCTTTTGTGCTCGAGAATTTCCAGGCCGGCGTTTCGGCCAAACTCAAGCGCAATCCAAACTACTTCAAGAATGGCAAGCCCTACCTCGACGAGGTGGAGTTCATCGCCATTACAGATCTTGCCGCTCGCATGGCGGCGCTCTCTACGGACGAGGTGGACTATATCGGCCGCGCCGACTTGAAGACCCTCGGCATGTTGAAACGCAATCCGAAGGTGGAAATCGTCGAAGTCACTGGTTACGGTCACTATACCTTGCCGATGAATGTCACGATGGCGCCGTTTGATAATCCGGACGTACGAATGGCATTGAAATGGGCGATCAATCGTCAGGAGATCGTCGACAAGATCTTTCTCGGCCACGCCACCGTTGCCAACGACAACCCGATCGCGCCAGCGATCAAGTTCGCCAAGGATCCGCAACCGCAGCACAGCTTCGATCCGGAAAAAGCCAAGCACTACCTGAAAAAGGCCGGAATGGAGAACCTGAAAGTGGATCTGTCGGTCGCCGATGCCGCTTTTGCAGGCGCGGTGGACGCGGCTTCGCTCATTCGCGAGACGGCAGCCCAATGTGGCATCGACGTAAATGTCGTGCGTGAGGCCGAGGATGCCTATTGGGACAACGTCTGGCTCAAGAAACCCTGGTGCGCTTCCTATTGGAGTGGTCGGGCGACGGCCGACTGGATGTTCACGCAAGCCTTCGCCGCCGACTCCAGCTGGAATGAATCGTTCTGGAAAAATCCTCACTTCAACGAATTGCTTGTCCAGGCGCGCGCCGAGACGGACGAGGCCAAGCGGGGGGCAATGTATGCCGAGATGCAGCAGTTAACCCACGACGATGGCGGCAGCATCGTGCTGGTCTTCAACAATTTCGTCAGCGCGCAATCCAAGAAGCTCGCACATGGCGAAGTGGCGCCTAACTGGGAGAATGATGGACTGAAAATGGCCGAACGCTGGTGGATCGCCACCGCATGAGGTGGCGGGCCGGAGCCGCGATGGTTGTGAGGCTCCGGTCGGCTTGCCCTGGGTGTTGTCGCAGGGCTGCCGCCCAAAAGGGAAACGCACGCCCATGAACCCCGTCGCAAGAACGGTTCTGCAGCGCCTTGGCCTCGGCCTGGTCACTTTGTTCATCGTGTCCATCATTATCTTCTCTGCGATCGCAATGCTTCCAGGCGACTTCGCCAAGGCCACGCTCGGGCAATCGGCGACGCCCGAAACGGTCGCCGCGTTCCAGCGGGAAATCGGCATCGATCGTCCGCCTGTCGAGCGCTACTTCGTCTGGGTCGCGCAGATGCTCCACGGTGATTTCGGCTCCTCGTTTGCGAGCCGCACCGGATACCGGCGCACCGTTGCCGAAATCATCGCGCCACGCCTCTACAATACGATGTTCCTTGCAGCGGTGACTGCGCTGATAGCAGTTCCGCTGGCGCTCGGGCTTGGCATTCTCGCTGCGCTCTACCGCAACGGCTGGTTCGACCGGCTGGTGAATGCTGTGACGCTGACAACCATCTCGTTCCCGGAGTTTTTCGTCGCCTATATGCTCGCCTACCTGGTCATCTCGCGCGACACGTTCATCGGATCCGATTTCGCTCAATCGATGCCGCATTGGCTCGCAGTCTCACTGAGCTGGGCACTCAATGCGGTTCCCAAATTTCCGACATTGTCGAATGTGAACGAGCAGACGCCGTTTTCGGAGCATGTCTGGAAAGTGGCCCTGCCGGCAATCACCCTTACGCTCGTCATCGTTGCCCACATGATGCGCATGACCCGAGCGGCCATCATCAATATGCTGGCAAGCGCCTACATCGATATGGCGCGCCTCAAGGGAATGTCCCCGATGGTGATCGTACTGAGGCATGCCCTGCCCAATGCCTGGGCTCCCATCGTCACCGTGGTGGCGTTCAATCTGGCGTATCTCATCGTCGGAGTGGTCGTGGTCGAGGTCGTGTTCGTCTATCCCGGCATCGGTCAGTTGATGGTTGATGCGGTGAAATCCAGGGATGTTCCGGTCGTCCAGGCCTGCGCCTTGATTTTCGCCGCGACCTATATCCTGCTCAACCTGATAGCTGACATCATTTCCATCGCCACCAATCCCAGGCTCTTGCACCCACGATGACCAGCTTCGAACCTATCTCGGCGGTTCAGAGGCTGAGGCGGTCGCGTGCCACTCGGGCGAAAACGGCGTTGAAGAAGGCGCCGTTCAGTGCATGGTTCGGTATCGTCGTGATCCTCGGCTACGTCTTTGTTGCGGTCCTCGCGCACTGGATAGCGCCATACGGCGAGACGCAGGTCTTCAGCGAAGCCTTCGCACCGTGGAGCCAGGAGTTCAAATTGGGAACCGACCAGCTTGGCCGGGACATGCTCACCCGCTTGATCTACGGTGCGCGCAACACCATCGCTATCGCAGTCGCGACCACGTTGCTGTCCTTCGTGGTAGGCGTCTCGCTCGGTCTTCTCGCCGCGTTGTACAGGGGATGGCTCGACCAGGTATTGTCGCGTTCGGTGGACGTGTTGATGTCGATCCCAAGTCTGATCTTCGCGCTGGTGCTCCTTTCGATCTTCGGCTCGTCCATCACCAGCCTGATCGTCATCATCGCGATGCTCGATTCCACCCGCGTGTTTCGGCTCTCGCGGGCCGTCGGACTTAACGTGGCCGTGATGGAATATGTCGAGGTGGCGCGATTGCGCGGCGAAGGCCCCAAATGGATCATCGCCAAAGAAATCCTTCCCAATGTAATGCCGCCGCTGGTCGCTGAGTTCGGCCTGCGATTTTGCTTCGTATTCCTCACCATCGCCGCACTGTCGTTTCTCGGTGTCGGTATTCAGCCGCCGACGGCCGATTGGGGGTCAATGGTGCGCGAGAACGCAACCCTGATCACTTACGGCGATGTCACGCCGCTGCTTCCGGCCGGTGCGATCGCCCTTCTCACGGTCTCAGTGAATTTCGTTGTGGACTGGTTCCTGCACGCAACAAGCGGGTTGCGGGATGAAAAGTAGCGGTCCAGGCTCGCGCGAAAAAGGAAAGGATCTACTGCAGATCCGCAATCTGCATGTGGAGGGATTCTCGGACGAACGGTGGCATCCCATCGTCCGTGGGATTGATCTGACGCTAAAGCGGGGCGAGGTTCTTGGCCTGATCGGCGAGTCAGGCGCCGGCAAGTCCACCATTGGCCTTGCCGCAATGGGTTATGCCAAGCCGGGCTGCCGGATCACACAAGGCTCCATCCTCTTCGACGGGATTGATCTTCTGGCAGTCAGTGAAACAGGGCGCCGCCGCGTCAGAGGCTCCCGCATTGCCTATGTCGCGCAAAGCGCGGCGGCTTCTTTCAATCCGGCCCACCGGCTCCTTGACCAGACGGTCGAAACTGTAGTGGCGCACGGGATTGCCACCCGGGAGAAGGCAAACCAGAGTGCGATCGATCTTTACCGACGTCTTCAGCTGCCGGATCCGGAGACTATAGGTTTTCGCTATCCCCATCAGGTCTCCGGCGGACAATTGCAGCGGGCAATGACGGCGATGGCGATGGCCTGCCGTCCCGACCTGATCGTGTTCGACGAGCCGACGACGGCACTTGATGTGACCACCCAGGTCGAAGTTCTTGCCTCCATTCGCAACATTGTGGAGGAATTCAACACGGCTGCAATCTACGTGACGCATGATCTGGCGGTGGTGGCGCAAATGGCGGACCGCATCATGGTTCTGCGTCACGGACTTACCGTGGAGGAGGCTGACACACGCGAGATGCTAGCCTTACCCAGCCAGGAATATACCAAGACGCTCTGGGCCGTGCGCAAGCTCGCCAAGGTCGAAGTTCCTGCCGGTGAATATCTACTGACGATAGACCACGTCACCGCCTCCTATGCCCGCACCGTCAAGGTGCTCGACGACGTCTCCATCAAAGTTCCACGCGGAAGAACAGTGGCTGTGGTCGGCGAGTCCGGTTCCGGGAAATCGACGCTCGCTCGCGTCGTCACCGGCCTCCTGCCACCGCTCTCGGGGTCAATCTCTTTTGTCGGCCAGCCCCTTTCGAAGAGCCTGAAGATGCGCCCGAAGGAAGTCCTGCGCCGCATACAGATGATTTATCAAATGCCCGACAACGCGCTAAATCCGCGCCAGACGGTGGAAGACATCATAGCGCGACCGCTTGAATTCTACCACGGCCTCAAGGGCGCGCAGCGGGATCGCCGGATCGGCGAACTTATGCATATGGTCGAGATGAGCGAAGCTTACCTTGACCGTCTGCCGGCCGAACTGTCGGGTGGCCAAAAACAGCGCGTTTGCATTGCTCGTGCGCTGGCGGCCGATCCAGAGATCATCATCTGTGACGAGATCACGTCCGCGCTCGACCAGATTGTGCAGGAGGAAATCCTGAAGCTCCTCATGCGCCTGCAGCGTGACCTCGGTATGAGCTACATCTTCATTACTCACGACATTGCCACCGTACGAGCAATAGCCGACGAAATTGTCGTCATGCACCAGGGGAAAGTCGTTGAGCAGGGTTTGAAGAGCGAAGTTCTTAAGCCGCCGCATGCCGCGTACACCGAACGGCTCTTGTCGTCCGTACCGGAAATGGATCCGGACTGGCTGACAAGGCTGCTCGCCAGTCGCAAGATCTGACGGAATGATCGAGGCAGGAAGAGACCCCTCCACGCTGGCCGCTGCCATCCGCCCACGCCCTTTTTGAGGGCATGGTCGCACTCTAACTCGATCGGCTGCGGCCCATGTGATCGTGCTGTGAAGGCGACTGCATTACCGCCCGCGCCTTGACACCAGTTCACAGTCTCGCGGGGCGGAAATATTCTGACGACAAAGGAACGCTGGTATTCTCGAGGTATTCAGCTGGCGACAGATAGGCAGGTTCGAGTCTACCTAAGAGAAGCAACGCGAATGTCCGCTCTCGAGGCCCTACCGACCAACAAGGCTGTTTTTTCGAATGTCTTCTATTGGGCGAAGCAATGGTGGATCAAGACGGCCAACGTAAGGCGAATTGATGGGGCGGCCGAACACTTCCAGGAAAGTGGGCTGCGAAAATATTCACCTGAGCTCACGCGAAGGTTCACCTCCCGCTGATCGCAGCGTCCGCTTACCACCCTGTGCCAGGCACTACGATGACGCTGGCATCGGTTGACGGTCGGAAATGGCGGCCGCGCCAGTTGTGCGCACCTCACTAGACGGTTTCGAGCGGGCTGAACCGAACCGGGATGATTTTCCGAGTCTGGAGTTGCCCTGCCGCATCCTTGTCGATGATAGTCAGAAACTGTACTTCTTCAGACACCAAAGGCAGAACCAGACGTCCCGCTGGCTTGAGCTGCTTCAGAAAAGCCGGCGGCGTCCGCTCAGCCGCCACGCTAACCAGGATCTTGTCGAATGGGGCGTGCTCGGGCCAGCCGCGAGACCCGTCTCCGACACGAATGGCGACATTAGAGAAGCCAAGGCCCTGCAGCAGAGCCTCGGCATGGCTTGCAAATTCCTCGATGATTTCGACGCTCCAAACTTGTCCGGCGAGTTCCGCGAGGATTGCGGTTTGGTAGCCTAGGCCGGTTCCGATCTCGAGCACCGCCTCCTGCGGTTGCGGGGCAAGGAGATCGGTCATCAGAGCGACAATGAAGGGCTGCGAGACGGTCTTATCGAAGCCGATCGGCAGCGGCATGTCCTGGTAGGCATAAGGTGCGACCGGGGCTGGCACGAAGAGATGTCGCGGGATCCGCCGCATCGAATCCATCACCCGCTCATCGAGCGTTGCCTTGCCGAGTTCTTCGCTTGCAAGGTCGGCATGGATCGCAATCATCTCGACCATGTGCCTGCGTAGAACCGCAAGGTGCTCTTCGTTCATCGGTTTCATGACGGTGGGGCTTCCTCAAACAGTCTGCTGCCACATAGCTTTATATCCTGTTCGTCTTGTCACCGAAACGCCCGCCACCGTTTCCAACGAGAGACCCGAGGCAAGCGCGGGTGACTTGGGCCGCCCGCTACATTGGCAAGCCGCGGTCCTGGAGATTTGGCGCCAAGTCGCCATGACCCACGGGTCGTAGTAGGTGGAAAGGCGACCCACCTCTATCGTCGCCACCGGCTCCTGGCGCAAAGCGGTCCTTGCCCAGCAATGTATATGGCTTGAGTGTGCCGGTCGTTTCATCGGCGTGTCAGCGCCGAAACTAGACACGTCGCCGGCTTGAGGTTGTCTTAGTCCGACTGTTACGGGGGTGATGGAACTCCTTTTCGGCGACGCCCTTGTCAGGATATCCCGTCGCGATAGTTCTTAGAAAAAGGGGGGATGCTGCGACCAACAGGAGCCAAACCATGAAACACCAGACCCTCCACGAACTGCAGACAATCGCAGATGTTAAACCCACGGCGCAAAGCCCCGTTATGACCAGAACACAAAGGATCGAACGTTGGGCGGAGATTCTCGAGCGGAACCCCTCGCGATCTCTTGGGGCGCTTGTTGGCACTGAACATCTACATCCCAAAGTCCGTGAGGAAGCACGCACGGCTGGATCGGCTATTACCGTTGCATTCGAGGATCCGCTGCTGCGTGCATCGGGTCTTCAGGATGACAGCTATGGGGAGGCAAAACGCTTTTTCCAGCTGGGCGACTGGCAACTGCACGAAATCGTTTGCAGTTGTCACGTCGGAACTACGATGCAAGCCAGTTGGGCCGCCGTCAGGGTGCGCAGGACCATTCGCGGAAGCAGGTTCACGGCTTGGCTGAGAACTGTTCTCCTGCACTGAACCGCATGCGCGGCGTTTCGCAGACGTTCGGCGTCTTGAAAAGAGGAGGATAGTTCACTGCACGTTGTGACGCCGGATGCCCTGCACGGGCCCCGAACGACGCTACGGAACGCGGTAGAACCAACCGCTGGCTGATAATAAACGTGGCTCTCCAGGCTGCCTTCGTCGGGACCGTCATCCTGATGAAGGTGCCGCGGGCTGGACAGCCTGCTCGTTATGGCGGGCGGGATGGCACACGGCGCCTACAGCGCTATTTACCTACTGGGCATGGCTCTGAGGCCCAGCCTCCTCCAATGGCCTGCTTCCGACGTCGCCTCTCGCCGTGTGGCCAGATGGCGGCGAAGAGCGAAACTTCGACCCGGCTATGCCTTAGGTTTTTTCCCATCATCGTGACGATCTGTGCTAACTTCAAAGCGGTTTGCACTGGACATGCCGAAGAATGCCGAAGATCGGCCTTGAGCACCGGTTGGCGACACGTGCCGATATGCCGGCGCTGGCTGTACTGATGAATGCAGCCATCGGCGAGCTTCAGAAGCCGTTTCTCACAGAGGAACAGATCGCTTCGAGCCGATCGATCATGGGGCTCGATACGCAACTCGTCGATGATGGAACATATTTCATTGTCGAGCAAAATGGCGTCTTGGCCGGTTGCGGCGGATGGAGTCGGCGCGCAACCCTCTACGGCGGCGACCGTTCACCTGGGCGCGATGCAGCGCTGCTTGATCCGACGAAAGACGCTGCGCGCGTGCGTGCCATGTATACGCATCCCAGCTTCATTCGCCGAGGCGTGGGTCGTCTCGTCCTCACGCTGTGCGAGGATGCCGCCCGCGGCGAGGGCTTCACAAGTGTCGAGCTTATGGCAACGATGGCCGGCGAACCGCTCTATCGGGCCTGCGGCTTTGAGGCGGTTGAAGAAGTCGTCGACAGCAGAGGCGGAGCGGGCGTGCCACTGTTGAGGATGAGGAAGGCATTGTGACTGGATCGGCGGGCTCGCATTCATAGCAGTAGCGGACGGTAGCTGCGAGGCAGACGGAGGCCTTGACGCACATCAATGCAATGACGGGAAAGCGCGCCTCGGCCGCGATGGCTGATCCGGGTCAGGGCTTGCGGTAGAAGTCCTCTGAATGAAGAGCAGAGAAGCATCGATTAGGCCGAGTGGCTGAAAGTCAGCTAATGAGTCGCGCTGCGAATGAACGGTAGTGACGTGACCGAGGCTGGCCGGGGGTCGGCTCGATGCTCCGAAGACCCTTCCGACGACATTGTCAGCATCCGTATCAAAGCAGCGGCCGTGGTTGAGCACGATCCGCCGCGGTCGCCATGATTGGATTTCCGATCCCCGCGTTCGCCTTACGTCGCTGGACGAGTAGCGGCAGGCGCATGCCGAAGAATATTTGGCCGTTGGGATGATACATTCGGCAAGCTTGACGGTCGTTCGCCATGGCTCGGCAAGGTCCAATTCGATGTTAATGAACGTGTCGGTGAGTATCAGTGTTCTTGAGACCTCGTGGAAGAAAATGAACTCCTTGAAATAGCCACCAGGAAAGAGCAGTTGATCGATCTCCGGCGCCGTGACGTCGAGGTCTCTCGTAAAGTCGACATCCACGCCAGGCCTGTCATCAGCCACTACAAGTGCCAGTCGGCGGGCGTCAAAAATCTCGAACCACGCCTCCCATTCAATCTGTTCCGGTCCGCCCATGGTCGGGGGTCGATCCGCTCCTTGGTCTTGGTCCTGATAGACGTGTTGGCCAAATACTATGACAAGCGAGGACTCTTTGTCCGCGATCGAAGGTTCAGCCGGAATGAGCGCGGGGAAGTACGCGAGCAATTTCATGAGTTGGTAGCGCGGTGAGTTAGCGATCCCAGACGGAGATGCAACTCAGAGCCTTCCGACCGCCCTTCAATTCTCCTCAACCTTGGTGGGCAGGCCTGCTGCCACCACCTTTCTTTTCTGCGTCATGTGTATGGTGGCTGTCACGCTCGCCGCCGCCTCCTGCGCTTGCGCTGGTCCGAATCCGCGAGCGGCTTGTTGATCTCGAGCGGAGCCTTGGCGTTCTCGTGCGAAGCACCGGGGCCGCCCTGCCGGATGCTCGCGGGCGTTTTCTTGGACGTGGACATCTCTCGCACCTCAACGATCTTGCTGATTGATCTGATGGGTTGTGTTGACGTTGATATTGCCTTGCTGACCCTGCTTCTCGGGGTTGGAAGCCTGGCGCTTGCCCGGCTCATCAAGCCGAACCGACTTGTGTTCGCCGACGCCCTTGGGACTCCGATTTTCGGCCGGGACCGGCGGCAACTTCTTGCTCATGGCTGAACTCCTTCTGGAGAAGAACCGACAGCATGGTCGATTGTTCCGCGAAGTGCGACCTCTTCCTCCATTCGCCGATCAAGTTTGATGAGAGACTGGCCAAGGAGCTGCCCGGGTTGGGTAGGGTTCGCACAGTGGAACTGGTGATGACGTACATCGGGGAATGGGCGAGTGCGTTTCCTGAAACGATCGCTTGGGCATCGCCACGCGTGCGCCGGCGGGCAAGGGCACGGCATGGCGTCGACCAAGCGCAAGGGCAAAGCCGGGCATGCCTCCAAATCGTGAGAGGGCGGTTGAATGGCAGCAAGACCAAGCTGCACCGCACGCCAAGCTGACCCCATCCTGTCGGTGAGATCGGCGACGTAGTGCTAAACGGCGAAAAGAAGGTCGACGTTGTCATTATTGATGTCGGCGAGGTTCTTGGGCATTGGTGAGAAGGGGGGCGCGCTTGGCATGGACAACGTCAAGTTGTTCATGACGGACAAGAAGGGAAAGCGCTCACCAAGCAGCAGCTCGAAGCGCAAGCGGCCTGCGATAATCACCTACCTACAAGAACTCGACCAACAGCGGATGATCATCCGTTCGCTAAACTATGTGTTGCCTCTTAGGTTCTCGCAGGAGGACCTCCTTGGGTTCTCCGGTCCCTACCAAGATCGCTGAAGCTTCGACATCTCAGCTTTCCTGTCAGGGCCGGAGGGGCAGCTATAACCGACCCTCAACTGGCGAGGAGCCAGTTGGTAGCGCCGGCGGGAGAAGCGCGACCGGAACGAGCCGGCATCTGTTGTCCGACGCTGATCGGGAACACTCCTAGCCTCCAAGGGTTGAGGTTGATGACAGAGGCAGATTCACGGACCGGACTTATGCCAGCGGATATGGATTTGGTGCTTCAACACCTGCCACTCAGGATCGGTGCCTATGTGCCTGATGATCTCTTGGAGGATTGGTTCGGGCCGCGTACCGGGATGAATCCGCCCTCCGGCGAGGCGCTCGCGGCCGCCGCATCTTATGGGCGTCGCTTCGAATGCGAGTTCAAGCATTATCCCGAGCGAAAGGAAGGAGTGTTCTGGAAATGGGTGCCAGCGTTATGAAAGGGCAACCCCTCGAGGCGAAGGCTATCGCCGGGGTGATAGAGGAACTCGAAAGGCAGGCGGCGGAAAACCCGTCCAAACTCAAGGTTCGACGGCACGACGAGACAATAGTCATCAATGGCGAGATTGACGTCGACGCGCTCGTTATGGTGGGCGTGGGCTCGATGGCGGGAGGCCCGTGACACGCAGCATGAGCCGACGATAGCCTCGTGCCGGTCAGCCGGCCAGTGATCACGGCTGAATCTGGAGACGCCTAAAAATGGGCATCAATTCGATCAGCAATTCCATCGACACGCAGGGAACATCTATTCTGACCGCAGGGCAGGCACCTCAATGTCGTTATCGTTGGCGCGGATTGTCGGCCCTCACCGTGGCGCCATCTCTATGAAGCCGGTCAGCCGGTGGCCGTCGGCAAATCCGGAGCCCTACACATTGCCATTGATGGCGGAAACACGATTTGGCGGGAGGCCCTCGCCGGCAACTGAGCATGCCGGCGGATGCGCTGACCGGAACCCGCCGCTGCTGGCCATGCCGCAATGAGGCCATTGAGACTTTTGCTGGCGACAACCGCGACGATCACTCCGGCACGCCCAGCGCCGCGACGTAACGCTCGGCAAACACCTTCTCCAGCCACGGGTTGATCTGTCTCTGCAGGGTGAGCGTGTAGGTCGGGAACGCCTCCATCAGCCGCCGCGCCGCCGACCGCGACTCGTCCAACCGATTGAGTTTGACCAGCGCCATGATCACACCCGATGCGGGAGCCGTAGTTCGGCATCTCGTGCAGCGGGCGTTCTCCCCATGCCAGCGCTTTCGAATTGGCGTACGTCCTGAGGTTCGCAGTTTCGACCTTACGGTCCTTGGCTTCGACATAGCCGAGCTGATCGCGAGGATAGCAATAGCTACGAGAGTCGTCTTGCGCGCCATGCATCAAAGGAGCACCGACCCATGTTGAATTTCATCCATCAATTGGATGACGCGGGCTCATCTATATTAGCTAACGCGTGACGAACGGCCGAGGTCGCTCCGCGGCTGTACAGGCCAAGCCCGCGCCTCTGTGGGAGAGCGCGGGCCGATCGGGTGGTGCGTATCCCGATCTTCGGCAGAGATGGGATGAGCATCTCCTGCCGCAAGCGAGAAACTTTTAGAGATAGCTAATGTTCCATACCCCTGCGATGGAGGGCCCGCCGCCCCATTTGCGAGGCGACGGTCCCTGCCCAGCCCCTGGGAACTAGCTCTGGTCGGCAGCCGCGAGGAGATGCCGTCGGGTCGAGCCCCAATCGCAAGAATCCACGGGCTAGACTACTAGAACCGAAACACGATCCCGGCCCGCCTGCGGTAGCACCGGACGCGCCGGCGACCATGTCGCCAGTAACTACGGCAGACCCTTCTCCAGCCCCGCCGGCGGCGGTGGCGGCGGCGATAGTGGCCGTAATCTGGGTCGTAATCTGGGTCGTAATCTGGGTCGTAATCTGGGTCGTGGTAGCGCCGATGGTAGACCGGCTCCACTTCCGCCTGAGTACCTTCGTCATCGAAGGTCGGTGAGTCTGGCCCGTCGAGTTCATCGAGAATGCCGCTTTTGGCCCCTGGAACACCTGCCACTGCGTCGATAGGCCGAACCGCGCTTGCAAAGGCCGCTGCCCCTGCAATGCCAAACATTGCTGTCAAGAAGGATCGCCGATCCATAGAAAGCCTCCCAGTGTTACACAGACTCTAGTGGTACCAACTCTTAAGGCGCGCGGCCGGAAAAGGCAGGCCTCGCGCCGTTACAAATTGAGGATTCGCTAACCGCGGTGCGGCCCGTGAACCCTATCAGCACAGGAAAGGACGTAGCTGCGCCGATCTGCAAATATGTCAGCCAAGCGCGAATCCTATCAGAAAGGTGACGGCGGTCGCGAACAGCGGTGCGAGCAACCAGCGAGCCTGGCCTAACACTTCTATCCATCTGTTTTCTCCGAACTTTCCGGAGAAACAATAACCTTGGAAGCAAGCTGTTCCACGCTACATTATGGGTAAGACCATTGCGTTTTAGGCTCAGACTTAAGTCCTGCCCCCCGCCCGACCGAAGCCTCAACCCGGAACGTTTGACGTTGCCCCAAGTTCGGTTTGGAGGTCGGCTTGGACGATGTCGTGGTGCGCCGGCCGCAAGAGGAGAAAATCATGAGAATGCATCTTTCGGGCGCCGCTGCGGCGTTGTTGCTCTTCGCTGGTGTCGGCGCGGTCGCTGCTCAGGACGTGATCATCACGCCCGAACAGGATACGGTCATCCATATGTGAAGAAGCAGCCGTTGGCATCGGTGAAGGTTCCCGGCGTGGAACTCAATATCGGCACGCTGCCCGACACAGTCGAGTTGCATTAAGTGCCCAACGTCAAATACCGCTATGTCGTGATCGACAATCGGACGGTTCTCGTGGATCCAGGCACTCGCAAGATCATCAAGGTTTACGACTGACCAATCTTTCGGCTGAAGCCCGCCGCCACATGGGCGGCGGGCTCGTTGCATCGTCGGCCGCCTCATGCCCTTGGGCGCCGTCCCTGGGTTTCTTGGACGCATTTCCGCAGCCGGTCGGGCATTTCCCGGTTCAAGGCGATGAAGGCGCTGCCAACATAGCGCCGGTCCACTATGGTATTTGCTGTCGCGGCGCTTCGACACAATGCCTTCGAGGCCGGCCTGTTCGAAAAGTGATAAATCGACTTGGGCGACCGGCAGCGCCTCGCTGAACTGGATACGCCCGGGGTCGATCATGCTGGCCAGGATCTCGCGCCGCTCCTCCAGCGCCACGTCGCGCAGATCGTGGCCAATCAGGTGGAGCAGATCGAAGGCGACGAAATAGAGATCATGCTGCCGCACCTTGCGCAGTTCGCCGAAGTCCGACAGTCCCGCCTCGTTCAGCACGATGATCTTGCCGGTCGACGATAGCGCTTTCGGCGCCAAGGCACTCTTGGCCTCCGTCCCTAAGTCGCGATATTTCGCCGTCCAGTCGTGGCCCGTGCGTGGGAAAATCGGGTGCCGTCTTCATCGATAATGAGCTGCGAACGGTACCCGTCAAACTTCACCTCGTGAATCCAACCCGCGCCCTCGGGGAGGCTTCTCAACCAAGGTCGGCATCAAAGGGCGCGACGAACTTCAAACGCATGCACCAATCGCCGCGATCGAGAGACTGCAGCTGCAGACGACGTTGAAGCCGCCGGCTCCGAATATTAAAGCGTAGCTCAGGATCTAATTTCAATCGACGTCGTAGGAAACTGCGATGAGCGCAAGAGAAAAGCCTCAAATTGACAACTTCCAGGAATCAGCCCGCGAACGCGAAACCGACCAGTCAGAGCAAGCTTTTGACCACGTGTTGAAGAAGGTGATTAGGGAAGCCCACCCAAGAGAGGGTGCCTCTCCGATACCGACCAAGAAGGCGGCGAAGGCGCCACCGCCAAAAGATGAGAAGGCTAGGCCGACCAAGTGACCGCCACTGCGCCATGGCGGGTTTTGCTTACGGCGATTTCGTTCAAGCCCTCCCAGGGGAGCCGGCTTGCATTTTCCGCCTTCAAACCTTGCAAGTGCGCCGCAGTTCGGCGGCTTCAGCCACAAGATTCCGAAGGTGGTTCTCGATCAGGATCAGGGTTGCCAAGGTTCCGCAGACGGCAGCCGCCACCAGAAACCCCATAAGCAGACCGACTACAATCCCGACGAATCCGACTCGCCCCTTGTTCGTGAAGCTTGTTCCAGCCGGCCGCACCGCCGCCAAGCGTTATGATTACCGCCATCCCCGCGTTGAGTGTGGCAAGCATATCGATAGTGCGCGTGTCATGTTAAATCCCTTATGTCTGCAGGGTCAGTTTATCGCGCCAGATGGAAGCCCGCCAGCGAGCCCGAAACTTGGCGGATGGTTGCGGCTGTCAAGCAGTCCCCTCCAGGGAGCCAGTTTGCATCCTCATATCTGCTTGACATGCCACAGGTTCCCAAAAAGGGATTGAACGATCCCGATTTCTGGCTCCACGTCGCAATCGATAGGTGGGAGTGGGACTATCGGCTCGGAGCTGCTCTTAAGCTCGGACGCCGAGAAGCAATTCCGGATCCAGTGAGCGAGACCCCGTCGCGATTGCTTGCCGTTATGGAACAACCCGGCCCGTCCACCGTTCGGGCCATTGGTAGCGAGGTGTCCACGCCTGTGCGTTCGAACGGCTGGAAGCGAAGCGCCGTTCGCCGCAAGAGCCGGCCAAGCTAAGCACATCAACACGAGAGGAGGTTACGATGCCCAACACTGCCGATATACTTGTCGACACGCTGATCGCATGGGATGTGCGCGTGATCTTCGGTCTTCCAGGAGACGGCATCAACGGGATCATGGAGGCGCTGCGCACCAGACAGGACAAAATCCGTTTTGTTCAGGTGCGGCACGAGGAGTCGGCGGCGTTCATGGCGACGGCCTATGCAAAATGGACCGGCAAGCTCGGTGTCTGTCTCGCCACTTCCGGACCGGGCGGCACCCATCTGCTGACCGGCCTCTACGACGCCAAGCTCGATCAGGTGCCGGTCCTCGCCGTAACCGGAATGCAGTTCCATGACCTGATCGAGACCTTCACGCAGCAGGATGTCGATCTGACCCGCGTCTTCAACGACGTCAGCGTCTTCAACGCTCATGTCGCCGATGCGGCGCACATGGAAAACGTTGCCGGCCTGGCCTGCCGCTCCGCGCTTGCCGGGCGCGGCGTTTCTCATCTTTCGATAGCGAGCGACGTGCAGGAACAGACATCGGCGAAGCGCTCACCGCGCAATCTTCCAAGGCACACGCCTAACCGGTGGTTCGAAGGCAGCAAGCAACCCGAAGAAGCCCAACTCGATCTCGCGGCAAACATTCTCAATGCAGCCTCGAAAGTGGCGATCCTTGCCGGGCGTGGCGCTCTCAATGCCAAGGCGGAACTCGAGAAAACCGCGAAGCTGCTCGCTGCGCCCGTTGCCAAGGCCCTCCTGGGCAAAGCCGTGCTGCCAGACGAACATCCGAACGTCGTCGGCGGCATCGGAATATTGGGTACGCTGGCCTCCCAGGAAATAATGGAGCAATGCGAGGCGCTGCTGATCGTCGGCTCGACCTTTCCCTACATTGAATATTACCCTAAGCCAGGCAAAGCGCGCGGGGTTCAGGTCGACCGAAATGCACAGCGCATAGGTCTGCGCCATCCCGTCGAGGCTGGCCTCGTCGGCGATGCAGCCGTCACGCTGCAATTGCTCAATGAAAGGTTGACGCAGAAAACGGACAGGTCATTTCTCGAACAGGCGCAGCAAAGTGTACGGCGCTGGCGCGGCATGATGGCCGAAGCAGAAAGCAAGGACGACGTACCGCTCAAGCCGCAACGCGTGGTGAAGGCCTTCGGCGACCGCATGCCAGCAAACGCCATCCTTGCCACCGACTCGGGCCAGAATACCGAACTTGCCGCCCGCCACATCGATATCAAGGCGGGTCAGGACTTCGCCGTCTCCGGCTCGCTGGCATCCATGGCCTGCGGATTGCCATATGCGATCGCGGCCGGCATTGCCTTTCCGGGCCGACCGGTTTTCGCAGTGGTTGGCGACGGCGGCCTCGCCATGCAGCTTGGCGAATTTTCGACGGCGGTGCGCTACAAGATTCCGCTCAAGCTTCTGGTGATCAAGAATAATATGCTCAACCAGATCGCGTGGGAACAGATGATGTTTCTCGGCAACCCGCAATTTGCCTGCGAACTGCAGCCAATCGATTTCGCCATGGCCGCACAGGCGATGGGTGGGATCGGCTACAGCGTTACCCGGCCCGAGGATGTTGAGGGAGTTCTGGACGCAGCTTTCGCAGCCGAAGGTCCGGTGATCATTGAGGCGGTCGTTGACGCCTATGAGCCCATGCTGCCGCCGCGCATGCCAGAGGAGTACCGCAAGAACATGCGCACCGCGCTGAAAGAAACACCGGGTCGACAGGAGATAGAAACAAACCTCGCCCAGGAGCCTCTGAAGACGATGATGGGCTGACCGAATGGACGCACGTCACCGCTCATTTCCGACGTGGGCGCATCGCCCGACGGCCGCCGCTAACAGCCTGACGTCTTTTGGACGCTCGGCGACCGGTGGGCGCGAACCATAACCCTTCCAGCGCGTTTTCCTCCGTGTCTGCTAACGGCGTTCAAAAGGTTCTGGTTCTCGATGAAAACGTCCGGTCAACAACCTAACGCACCTTTGCCGCGCAAAGGCATGCCAAGTCCCAAGCTAGAAGAAGAAGAATTCAAAACACGATATCTGGGCCAGTTTGAAGATCCGGCATTTCGCGGCCTCGACCCCGAATTGTCTAAGATTGCCGAAGTCGCGTGGCAGGCTTATGCCGAGTCCCGTAAGAGCCCAATCACCAGGAAAGCCGGAAAGGGATTTACCGATCCTGACTACGAGCTTTCGGTAGACTGGTTAGCGGCGCGCGATGCCATTCAAGCCGCGCAGGCAAGTCATGACGCCCCTTCCAAAAAGCCTCTGATATTGCTGATCAATGCGTCCTCGCGCAGCGAGCATACCTGTCCTGGGGAAATGTCGAAGAGCTACCGGCTGGTCGAACTGTCCCGGGACGCGATCCTGAGCGAAGGCGATTTCGAAATTGAGATATTGGACCTATCCCGCCTCGCTTCGGAATACGGGCGCAAGATCCATCCCTGTAAGGCATGTTTCTCGACTGCGGCTCCGCTGTGCCATTGGCCGTGTTCTTGCTATCCAAACCACTCACTCGGTCAAACGCAGGACTGGATGGCTGAAATCTATCCGATGTGGGTTGCGGCGCATGGGATCATGATCGTCACTCCGGTCAATTGGTATCAAGTAACCTCCCCCCTGAAGCTGATGATGGATCGCCTGGTCTGCGCGGACGGGGGAAATCCGGACCCGACAGCCACCCACGGCAAACACGCAGATGAAGCGAAGGCGATCGAAATGGCCGGGTGGAACTATCCGCGCCACCTGCAAGGCCGATTCTTCTCTGTGGTCGTTCATGGTGACGTCGATGGTGTGGAGAATGTCCGACATTCGATATCGGATTGGTTGCGATTCATGAAACTGGCGCCGGCCGGTCCACTGGCAGAGGTTGACCGCTATATTGGCTATTGGAAGCCCTACGCCACGAGCCATCTTGAGCTGGACGCGGACAAAGACATTCAAGACGAGGTCCGAAATGCTGCAAGAACGCTGGCTCAGGCCGTCAACGCCCAGCGCCAAGGCAGTCTTTTCATAGCTGGCAGCGATTTCGCGGAGCCGAGAGAAAAATAGTTGGCCAATCCGGTAGCTTTTGCAGGGGTGGCTCAAAGCAAATGAATTGCTTGAAATGAATTAGCGCCTTGTTGAAGATCCCGATTTGGCGCGGCGCGCCTTGTAGGGAATCAGTCTCCACCCGTTGGCGTGAAGGCCGCGAACAAATTCCTCCAGGTAAGGGAGCAACTCGAACAAAAGAACGAGGATCATAATCGTCGCAATATAACTCACGGGCAGTGGCTCGGGTTTCCAGGCAAACTCGAACCGAGCAGGTTCTTCTCCGAAACCGAACAACGCCCGAAATTGCCCCCAGTGAAGCGAGACCACGCTGACAATTCCAATCAGCGGAATCATCTCCAGAAAGCTGTGCACGTGCTGCTCAACGGGCGAAACGGTTCGGGCCGTGGTCGCATAACTGACGTCCCACATGGCCGTTGCCTCATGCGCAACGAAAGCCGCCAGCATCGTTGCGATAATCAACGCATTGACTTCCAGAAACATCGCCGCCAGCAACGGTATACCGACTTCGACAAACATCAGCAGATGAATGAGCGATTCCTTGGCACCGGTGGTCGATTCGATGTGCGAGGCGCGGTGGCACAGCCAATCGGCAAACCCTGCGATGAGCCATAGCGGCAGCACGAAATACATCAGAATCAGCACGGTCGGATCAGACAGCATCCTTGAATCTCCGGAACAGCCGAGTTCACCCCGTTGTGAGCCAACTCAAAGGGGAGTGACGACCATGACAGGCGGGCTTCTCTTGCGCCGGCGAACTAACGCCAGCGAGGATAACCTGTTCCGTCTTGTTGCGTGTCCTCTCGGCGCTTCTCAATTTCGTATGTCAGCCAACGGCAGAACATCCCAACAATGGATGACGCGCCGCCGCCGAGCAAACAGGCAGTAAGCACAGGACTGTTTGAAGCGCTCGACCAACTTACGATGGCTAGCAGAATCACGCTCACCGTTGAGATCAAATAGCCCACGCCTTTCAGTACGTGCAGGGCAGCCTTTGTCATGCCTAACCTCCTCAACAGCCTCAAGTCCTCGGAACATTCTTCGCGTTCTGAAGTTCCATCGCGTGCCAAGTCGGCGACACAAGGCGGTGGTTGCTTCCCCTCGAGCGTTGCAATCGAACCGAAAGAGAGAGGCTCTTGATGCCTAATTATCTAAAGCTACCAACAACCACGAAGGGCCTCATCAGAGTGGTAATCGAAAGTCCGCGTGGCGCGACGGCGAAATTGGCTTTCGAGCCGGAAGGGCAGGTTTTCGGCTACGTCCGTCCTCTGCCGGTTGGAATGATCTACCCCTACGACTGGGGCTTCATCCCCTCAACGTTAGGTGAAGATGGAGATCCTCTCGATGGGCTTGTCATTCATCAGGCCGCTACTGCCCCTGGCGTGGTCATCAAATGCAATTTGCTTGGCGCATTGCGCGTCAAGCAGAAGGACGTGGGCGGCGAGGTGTTGCGCAACGATCGCTATATCTTCTGTCCCCACAGGGCGGATGCTACTGACGAAGCGGTCGCGGCGGATCATGTTCCCGACAAACTGCGGCGCGAAATCGAATGGTTCTTTCTGTCGTCGGCGCTTGGGACGGGCAAGACTGTCAAGTTCGAGGGATGGCAGAATGCCGACGAAGCTCGCAGGGCCATCAAGAAAGGTATGAAGGCCTTTGCCGCTCGAGATTGAGAAGGACAGCTATCATTCACGAAATTGACGGGGCCTGATTTTGGACGGACCGCTCATGCTTTTGTCGCCGAGCTGGTCCGCCGCAGCGGCGCCCTATGAACGTGACAAGCCCGGCCTCGTTGAGTGGGCCACCGTCAAAAACGGACCTGATGCTCGCCCATCGGAACATCGGAAGTTTTCGAGCATTGCTAAGTGGACGCCATCGCAACTCACAGCCTTCAAATGCCATCCACGATAGCAGATGCCTGGAATTTGGCCCGAGAATGCATAGTTGGCTTTGTCAACGACAATGCCCTTAGTCATGGCGCTGCAATGGCTTTTTACGCCACCACGTCGCTGGCTCCAATCCTGCTGATTGTGATCGCTATCGCAGGTCTCGCTTTCGGCCATGAGGCTGCACAACTAGCTTTGTCTGCGCAGATCTCGGGGCTGATGGGTCCAGAAAGCGCAGGTCTCCTTCAGACCGCGCTCGAGAGCGCATCTGGCAAGCCATCCGGGGCTTGGGCGGCGGTCATTGGCATGGTCACGTTGTTCGTGACCGCTTCCGGTGTATTTGGCGAAATGCAGCAGTCTTTGAACATAATATGGAGGGTCGAGCCGCAGGGCATGTCGTTGTCGCGTCTGGTACGAGCACGTGCGGCAAGTCTAGGTTTGGTCGCCGCACTTGGTTTTATGTTGCTCGTATCTCTTGTAGCGAGCGCAGCGATCTCGGCGCTGGGTAACATCATAAACGCTCAGCTGCCGTTCGGCACAATCGTCCTCGGGGTGATCAACGCCGTCGTTTCGTTCGTCCTGATCTCAGTGATGTTCGCTGCTATCTACAAAGTTTTGCCCGATCGAACCCTGGAATGGCGCGATGTCGGGATTGGTGCTGTAGTGACCGCCGCCTTGTTCACGCTCGGAAAGTCGCTGATTGGCTGGTATATCGGCACGAGCGCGATCGCGTCTTCGTACGGAGCCGCTGGTGGACTCCTCGTCATACTACTCTGGGTTTACTACTCGTCGCAAATTTTTCTGCTCGGTGCGGAGTTCACTCGCGCCTATTCTGTTCGTCACGGCAGTAGGTCCGATCTGGCTCCGGTGGCTCATAACGCTTTGCCCGCAAAAAACGTCGTGCCATTGCAGGCAGACCAAGACGTCAACGCTTCTGGCGTTGTCGCTCTGATAGCCATGGCGTGCGTGAGTGCATTGATGACCATTCTTATGCTGGGTCGCCGCCGCCAGTAAGATATGGAGCTGGTGCAGGCGCGAGAGCCGACGTCGGGGCAGGTTCTGCAGGCGCCGGAGCTTTTACGGCTGAAGGGGTTCTGCCGGCGCAGGGCGGCAACAGCCAGAATGATCGCGAGGGATCCGGCTGTCAAATGCGGCGCGATGCGAGGCAGGAGGCAGGCGCGGAGTAAACTTGCGCACGTCATCGGAGGGACAAGTTACGACAACGCGCGGCTTGCCGCCAGTCGAGTAAGTTCCGTGCCTGGACAGTCTCGCATCGTGGCCCCTCAGAAGAGCTGCCGCATCATGCACAGCGGTAGCTCTGGAACGAAAGCCTTCATGGAGAATTGTTACTTCGTCTCAGCACCTTAAAGGAGGTCGATATGGGCCGAGGTATTTTGCTATGGTTGCTCGGGGTTCCGATCCCAATCATCATTCTGATTATGCTTTTTGCGCGGTAGGGGGCGAAGATGGCAACCGTGCTTTCATCGACAGACATCACGCCGGTCTCTGAATCATCCTCATCGGCTGTCAGCTGGGGGCCGATCGTCGCGGGCGCATTCGCGGCCTCGACGCTGACGGTTATTCTGATGCTGGTCGGCTCCGGTCTAGGACTGACCATGGTTTCGCCTTGGACTGGATCGAGCGCTTCGACCACAACCTTCGCGGTTTCGGCGGCTGCCTGGCTTGTCATCGTTCAATGGCTATCAGCGGGCGTAGGCGGCTATCTCACCGGTCGGCTGCGCACCAAGTGGGTAAATGTCCACACCGACGAAGTCTATTTTCGTGACACTGCACACGGTTTTCTTGCGTGGGCGCTGGCAACGTTGCTTGTTGCCGGCGTGCTCGGCTCGGCTCTTGCAGCGGCGCTGGGCACGGGTGTGCAGGCTGCATCCTCAGTGGCGTCAGGCGCCGCGATGGGGGCAACGACGGCAGCTGCCAGTGCGGCCGCGACAGATGCCCCATCTTCTGGCACCTGGACCGGCTATTTTGTAGATTCTCTATTCCGGTCGGCGAACCCCGCCGCAGCGCCGGCCAATGAACAGAGCAGCCCCACCGCTACGGAACAAGCAACGCGCATCCTGTTAGCGGGGGCGGCAAATGGCGAAGTATCGCCTGAGGACAAGGCCTATCTGGCGCAACTCGTCGCCGCCCGCACAGGCCTGTCGGACGCCGATGCGAAGACCCGAGTGGATGCGGTGATCGCCAAAGTCGACGACGCCAAGGTCAAGGCCAAGCAGGCGGCCGATACAGCAAGGAAAGCCACTGCATCCTTCGCGCTTATAGGCGCATTGTCGATGGTTATCGGCGCCTTCATAGCGAGCGTTGCAGCAGCGTTCGGTGGCAAGCAGCGCGACGACGAGGAGGCTCTCATTCTGACCCGTTGAAGTTTGGATCGCATCGGCCGGCGGCAGGCTTGGCCTCACGGGTCAATTCACCGCCGGTCGAACCAATGAGATGATCCCAAGGAGCAATGAGGCGTCCTCACTGACGAGATCTTTGTCGAATTGACGGGCAATCGCGACCAGCTGCTGGGGCGTATCCCGGAGCGATATGGGACCGCCAAGCAAGAAAGCAGAGTGGCAAGTTGATCACCGGTGCAGAGGAATCTGAATCGTGAACGCGAGTCTCGGTCACTGCACAATCAGAGAATCTTGCTGGTGAGTTCCAAGACAATGAGCGAACCGTCGGGGGATTCACCTTCAGGTAAGTGCAACACCCGCGAAACGCGCAGATTGGCGGAGGCTCCGTGGAGCGACATCGAAATGCTCTCGCCGATACGTGGCACCACCTGAAATGTAATATTGTCGATGAATTGGCTATCGTCGACCGAAACGCGACACTGGACGGACATCAGAAGAACCTCCCAAAATGCACAGGGCCAACCGGGCGCGCGCGATCTGATTCATAACTGGGGCAACCTGCCCTTGGCCTGTTGGTCTCGCGCTATCGCGTGCCAAGCGCCTTTGCCTCGCGCTCAAGTGTTTCACGGTCGTTCCCATGCTTGGCAACAAGTTCGCGGACCTGCGGGATGGTGAGGCCGAACTTGCTGGCGACATAACCAACCTCATACTCCTCGTCGCCCGCCAGCCTGTCTCTGTCGCGAAAATCCCGCTTGCTCTTATCGTCGGCCATCTCGGCGTCTCCCTTGAAGGTTCTGTCCCCTCGATAAAGTTCCCGAACTCAACGCGCCGCCAGACCCTTAGTTGCTTCGCGGACTTGGTCGGCCGCTGGGAACTTCTGATACGACAAAGCCCGCATCGTTGCCGATGCGGGCTTTGACGGGTTAGCGCAAGATCATGCGCTGTTCGTCGCGTTTTTGCACATAGGTGCCTTTATCATAGGCCGCTTGAGCCTCGAGCTGCTCCTTGGTGAACGTCGTGTACAGGTAACGCCTGCCGTTCTTGTCGGTCATGAACTTGAGATTGTCCATGCCGACCGCTACCTCTTTCTCGCCGACACCGAGAAAACCACCGACGTCGATGATGACCGCATCGACCGTCTTGTCCCCATTCAGCACGACGTCGCCGATCTCGCCCACATTGACGTCGTTGGCGCCGTAGACGGTCGTTCCAACGAAATCTTCGACCCGAATCTCTCCTATCGGCGATTCGGTCAACGTCGATTTGTCGATAGACCCGGTTGTGGTCTGGTCGGCGGGCGCCGGCGCTTTCTGGGCGGAGTCGGTGGACGGCGCTGCCGGCACAGTAGCGGTGGGGGCCGGCGCAACTTCATTGGATGCGGTGGTCGCCGGCGCTGGATCATAGGCTTTGCGGTCGAAACTTGGCTGTGCCTCCAGCTCTTCCTTCGTGGTCTGTGCGACCACAAAGCGCGAGCCGTTCTTTTCAGCCCACTGCGCCTTCTCGAAATCGTAGGCGACGTCCTTTTCGCCAATCCCGAGGAAGCCACCGACTCCGAGAATGAGCGACTTCGCCTTGCCGTCCTTGGCTAGAACAATATCGTTCACATCGCCGATGTTCTGGGCGTCGTTGCTGGTTCCATTGTAGACTGTTTTCCCTGTGATGGCGGTTGCAAGAACTGGCATAGCCACCGGCACGCTCTGCGTCGTATCGGTCGACGTCGAAGGCGGAGTTTTATTCGCTGCAGCAGGCTCCAAAGCCACACGGTCGAAGTCTGGCTGGCCCTTCAGATCATCCTTGGTGGTCTGGGCGACGAGCCAACGATCGCCGTTCTTCTCGGCCCATTGAAGCTTGCCATAATCGAAAGCAACTTCCTTGGTGCCGAGCCCAAGGAAGCCGCCGACGCCAATAACGACGGATTTCGCCCGACCATTGGTGTCAAAGACAATATCGCTAACCTTGCCGATGTTTTCGGCATCATCGCCGGTTCCATTATAGACTGTTTCACCGATGATGTTGGTCACCAAACTGCCGTCAGTGCGCGTTACCTGCGAAGACGGCGCCTCCGTAGCGGGTGCCTGCGCGGGTTTCGGCGTCGTAGCCTGCTGCGCATAAACGCCCGTGGCGGTCAGCATCGCAAGCGCTGTCGTGGCTAAAAGATTGCGAAACATGTAAGTCTCTCCTTTTGCCTGACTAATGCACGCCGCTCGTCTCCGACGACATCAACGCGGCGTATGCTGCCTTCAAAACGTTGTCACCCGGGCTCTAGTTCCTGTGTCGCTGTGCGGTGACATGCAAAAGCGCGAGGTCTGCAGTACTCTGCGGGTGCAAGATCACGGAATGTGCACGCGCGGCAGGGGCCGCTGGCCCGGAACGACCTTCGATGCGGCACCTCTACAGCGTCGCTCGTGCGCGTCTCAACGTAGCGCATTTCGTCCTCATTTTTTCCATACTGACAGCAGCGGGCCTTTGCTTCCATAGACCGGATCCTTCCGTGGACGGCCAACTCTGGGAATCGTTCGCAATGCCCGCTCATGTTCCTGGGCTGTCGTGCATTCGTCATAAGTGCCCGATGCCGGATAGGCACCGACCACCAGGAAGTCATCACTCTCGTAGAGGCATTGGTGTCCGGTGCCCGCCGGAAGAACGGCCACGTCGCCAGCCTTCAAGGATAATATCCGGCCCCTTTTGCCTCCGAACCGAACCCTGCCGGTTCCGCGCGCAACCCC
The DNA here is from genome assembly GCF_040321735.1 of Mesorhizobium sp. M0293. Classification (NCBI taxonomy): domain Bacteria; kingdom Pseudomonadati; phylum Pseudomonadota; class Alphaproteobacteria; order Hyphomicrobiales; family Phyllobacteriaceae; genus Mesorhizobium; species Mesorhizobium sp. M0293. Next base: position 97,496 of record NZ_JAMYSA010000003.1, on the reverse strand, counting down.
AAGCACCTCGTGTATGCGGGAATGGTAATGAAGGTAGTGATAGATGCCGTCACGCCAACTGTCACGCCAGCCATTCGCCTCGAAAAGCTCTTCCAGCACAGCCGCGACGTCGAATTGCTCCAGCGGCTTAACGGCGCCACGATAGACGACAAATGGCCAGAACGGATGGTTCGGCACGAGGCCATCGTCCTTGAACCGAAATTCGAGTGGTTTTTTCAACCTCACCAGTTCGGCGAGCTCTTGCGTTCTCGGTCGGCCAATACCCGTCGCCAGCTCGGCCGCCTTCTTCACGCTTTCAAGAATACCCACGGCTATCCTCGCGCTGGATTGTAGGAGCCAGACAGAGCAGTGAGGACTGCCTCCGCTCTGGTCTCGACAAATCTCAACCAGCGGCACCGCACTTTGTTCCTTTTGCCGGATGGCCTTGGTCCAAGTCGCGATGTCAGAAAAACGCTTCACTTTTCGGGAGCGACGATCATCCCGCCTCACGGTTAACATGTCCCGCAATCGAATTTCGTTCCACGAGGTGGCCGCCAGCATACGTGCTGAAGGTTTCGTGGTTTGCGCCAAGCGCCTTGAGGTTGCCAGCTGGCAAGGCGCGGTCGGGTGCCCGCCTGCATTGTGCGTGGCTAGATCATTGGTGGGAAATCCAACGGCTACACAAACCGCCAACATGCAATTTTGCTAAAATACCCGGAACCTATTGCTGCTCCGCGCCTTGAATCGCCGTTCGGAGGGTGCATGAGTAAGACCGCGGACGGGCTCTCTTTCGTTGAGTTTCAATCGCCGACGCTTGCCGCGAACGCGCCCGAAGGCAGCCAATGGCTTCACGAAATCAAGTATGACGGATACCGCACCGAGCTGATCATTGAGAACCGCACAGCGCGAGCCTTCACGCGGCGCGGCTACGACTGGTCGCGTCGATACAGACGAATTGTTCAAGCGGCGGCGGGTTTGCCGGTGAAGGCGGCGATCATCGACGGCGAGGCTGTCGTTCTCGGCGACACCGGCCTGCCGGATTACCAAGCCCTGGAACGGGAGCTGGGCAATCCCAATTCGCCCAGGCTCATCTTCTACGCGTTCGACCTGCTGCACCTCAACGGGCGCGATCTCCGACAGCAGCCACTGGTGAAGCGCAAGGCGGCCCTGGAGAAGCTGCTGGAGAACGCTGCGCCGACACTGACCTACGCCGAGCATCTGGAGGTGAGCGGCACGGACGTGTTTGAACATGCTTGCCGGATGGGGCTGGAGGGGATTGTCTCCAAGCGCACCGATGCTGCCTACCGCTCAGGCGTCCAGACCAGCTGGCTCAAAGTGAAGTGCACTAAGAGCGACACCTTCCCCATCATCGCTTTCGTCGAAAAGCTGGGCGCTCACCCGCGCCGGATCGCATCGCTCTACATAGGCCGTCGCGAGGGCGACCGACTGCTCTATGCCGGGAAGGCCCGGAGCGGCTTCACGCTCAGCGCGGCAAAACGTGTTCGCGAGCGGCTTGATGCGCTGATCATCAGCAAGTCGCCTCTGTCAGAGCCCATCGTGAAGCCCAAGGCGACGTGGGTCAGACCCGACCTTCTGGCTGAAGTTGAATTCAGCGGCATCACTGATCGCGGCTTGCTGCGCGAGGCAGTGTTCAAGGGGCTGCGAGAAGACCTCGTGCCGATCCCGGCCAAGCCTCCAGCCCCATCAAAGCGACGCGGGCCAGCCCGAGAACATGGTTTTTCCAGCGAGAACATCCTGCAACTTCTGCCCGATGCGGTCTCGCCCTCCAAGGAAGAGCTTGCGCGCTATTGGAAGAGGGTTGGTGATCACGCCCTCGTCCATCTCGGGTGTCGACCGCTGAAGCTGGTCCGCCATGCTCATGGCGCAACCTTTTACCACAAGGGTGGGCTGCCGGAGATCCCAGCAGCCGTGCATCAGTTGTGCATTCAAAAGCGCGAGGGTGGCGAAGGTGTGCGCGTGTGGGTGGACGACCTTGCCGGCTTGCTGGGGTTGGTGGAGATGGATGCTGTAGAACTGCACCCCTGGAACGCCACTGTTGACGATATCGAACATGCCGATCGCATTGTTCTGGACCTGGATCCCGGCGAGGGCGTCGAGTGGGGTGACGTGATCGAGACCGCCCTGGCGCTTCGCGATTTCCTGGAAGCGGCAGGGCTGGAGAGCTGGCCAAAGCTGACCGGCGGCAAGGGCATTCACTTGATGGCCCCACTCGAGACGAAGATCACACACGACGACGCCCGGTTCCTTGCCCGGTCCTTCGCCAAGCGGCTTGCTGAAGCGCATTCTGATCGTTATCTGCTGTCTGCCGCGCCGGCAGCTCGAAGGGGCCGCCTCTTCATGGCCGATCTTCGCCATGGGCGCGGCAACACTGCGGTCGGCGCCTTCTCCCCACGGGCGCGACCCGGTTTCCCAATCGCGCATCCGGTGACCTGGAGCCAGGTTGAGGCTGCCATCCGTCCAGATGCCTTCACCGTCGACCGTCCGTTCAGGGCAGCCGCCAGAAAAGCAGCATGAGCATGAAGGGTATGAGACGAGGTTCCCTCAGGGAATTTATTCGCGCTTTGGCGAAGACGCCTGGCGATCCCCGCTGAACAACAGGTCATGTCAACGACCGGCCGGAGAGGTCGAGCTCGATCCAGGCTGGCGCATGATCACTCGGCTTTTCCCAACCTCGCAAGTCAGCGTCGACGCCGGCATTCCGTAGCCTGGTCGAAAGTGATGGGCTGACGAGGAGATGGTCCATCCGCAGGCCGGAACTCCGATCAAAACCTCCCTGGTAGGAGAAGTTCCAATAGGTGTAGATGCCTTTCTCGGGATGGATACGGCGAATGGCATCGATCCAGCCGTTACCAACCATTTCGGCGTAGGCTTGACGGCTCTCCGGAAAGTAGACTGCGTCGCCTAGCCAACGTCTTGGTACCACGGCATCAATCGGCGTTGGCACGACATTGTAGTCGCCGCAAAGAACGCTTGTGACACCTTCCCTGAGCAGTAGCTGGCCATAGCTGATCAGACGGTCGAACCAACGGAGCTTATAGTCGAATTTCGGGCCGGGCGCAGGATTGCCATTGGGCAGATAGAGGCAGCCAATCACAAGCCCATCCACCTCGGCCTCGATATACCGGCTGTGGGTGTCGTCGGGATCGCCTGGCAGGCCGCGTCGACGTTCCACCGGCTCCCTCCCCCGGGCGAGTATTGCCACACCATTGTAGGACTTTTGCCCGTGCCAGATGGCGCCGTAGCCGGCGTTCCTGATGGCTTCGACGGGAAATTTCTCGTCCGAGGTCTTCAATTCCTGAAGGCACACGATGTCATAGTCGGTCTGACCGAGCCACTTGACGAGGACGGGCAGGCGACCGTTCACGCCGTTCAAGTTGAAGGTTGCCATGCGGATCATCCGAGTTCTCAACAGACTGTTGATCCTCAGTGGTCTTTGTAGGACTTGGCGGCCTCGTCAATCTTTCGCCAGTCATTTCCGTAGCGACGTACTAACTCCCGCGCCTGCGCTGGTGACAGATCATGTGTCTCGATGACATGTCTCACCTCTGCGTCCTCCCCTTTTATGGGACGCGAACGAGCCTTTTTCGGCCGCTCGGCTTTAGCCGCTCTCTCGTCTGATTTCGACATCGTTGATCCTCTCGGACCCTGCTTAACTGCCGAGCGTGGGGAAAGTTTCACACACGTCTTGAGCATTGGCATCTTTCAGGCGCCATATTCCTGCGGACTTGCCAGGCTGATGAACCTTTGGCCCAGCGCCGCGTTCCATGCAGCGAACTCGGTTGATGCACAATGACGGACTCCAACGTTCCTCCTGCGCCGCACAAACAGGATGCAATTGGTGCCGAAGCCGGCTTTTCGTACGATCGAATGGCGGTCGAGCGATTTCAGCAAGCTTTTCCGCGTGCCAGATGGAGCGACGAGCGCAAGAGCTGGTTCGTGCCCGGCAAGACCGCGGCCCGGCGGATCGACCGGTGGCTGGAGCAAGAGGCGGCGATGCGGGCGCCCCATGACGACAGCAAGGGACGAGATGCCTTCGCCTTCGACCCAATATCGAGCCGGTATCTGGAAATCGCGGACGATCTGCGCGTTCGCACGCCCTACTCCAGGACGGTGCTTGAAGAACTGCGTGCTGTCCCGTGGGCGAGCTGGGACGATGCGTTGCGGGCCTGGAGAGTTCCATTCCGCTCTTATGAAGCGCTCCGGCGTCGATGGCCAAACATCGAACGGGCTGCGCAGCACGCCGAACCGGAGGAAAGGAAACGGCGACTTGCGGCCACCAGAAACACGGAAGCCCATAGAGCCGCACAACAGCGGGCTGGTGAACGCCGGCGCCATCGCTATCCGTTGCCAGTTCAGGATCTACCTACTTTGGGCCGCGCTTTCGCAACCGTGCAGTACGGGATAGTCGTCTTCACTGAAATTTCCGGTGAGCTCGTTGAGCTATCAGACGCAGCCGCCTTCTATCCCCATGCCATGCCTGCGAGTGGCGACTTCGTTTGGGGCAAGTGGCGTTCGGCAACCCTGGCCGAACTCGTGAGCACATGGCCTGTTCGGTCAGCCGCCGGGCCGACCGAACGCTTCAGAGGCTGGTGGAGACCAACCCTTGCTGAACTTAGACTAGCTCGTCGAAATGCCCGCAGTAGAGAGCGGAGGAGGCGAAGTCGCGCGGGATAGATACCGCGCTCGCATTCGTTTTGTATTGGTGAATTACTGGCGTCGCCGAACCTTTGGAACGGCTGACTGCGCTAAACAGGCAGCCGCGCCTCGGCCGATATCGGGCGCGCACGAGTAGGAGCGACAAGGGCCCCACATCCGATAAGCCTCCGTGCTACACAAGCGGGGATCGTCGAGATTTGTCGGCACGACAGCGCCGGACGATTGGATAGTGGGGCCAGGGCCGACAGGGCTCGTTACGAACAGCTGGGAACCAAAGCCGATCTTCGCCAGGGGTGATGGAGGGCATCACCCTACCGCCAGGCAACAACCTTTAGAGACTGCTAATGTTCCGTTCAGTGCGGTATCACCATATTTGCGTCGATCAGAACGTGCAGCCCTTGCCCATCCGACCGACACAACGCGGCGTTTGGAGCGCCGCCAGGATGGAGCTCTGCCCTCCGCAATCGCCCTTCCGGCAACTGTATTTTCTTTCAGTTGTCGCCTACTTCCTCACAATCCAATCCAGCAAGTCGGGATCGACCATCGCCACGCCGGTGAATTCACGGATCATTAGCGAAGCAAATTCCTGCCATCGAGCTTCAGGGATATTCTCCTCGATGATCGCTTTATGGAAAGCGCTTCGCAGGATGTCGCTATCGAGCGCCGACACGCGGCAAGCTTCAAGACCCTGGTCCATGATGCAAACCTCCCATCTAAGGGCGGGAGCGCAACCATCTCTCAATCACCGATGCCCCAGTATCCTTGCCCGGTGACATTGGGATTGTAATCCGTCAGATCCTGGGTTCAATACCATGTACGGTTGCGTACCGATCGCAAGCCTCGGCAATAGCCCGCGGCTTTCCTTGAACAAGGCGTGGCCCAGTTGCCACCTGTTGCCAATCACCGGTCGCGAAAGGCGTGCCGAAACCATCAACCCTCGTCCCGGCTACGAATCTCTCTCAATGTCCAGTCCTGCAGCGAGGCATTGGCGCAAATCTCGCCGTGCAAATCCTTCACACGCCGGATTCAGACAGGCTTGACCCAATGCGTCGACGGCCGCTGAGGCCCCTGCCCGGCTTATTCCTGGACGCGGCCGCTCTCGGCCGGCGCCGCGCGACATGTCTCCGCGATCACGGTCAGCGGCCTACCTAAGCTCCCGCCTAACGTCGTTGGCCATCATTTCCATCTATTGTAACGTTTGGGCCGCTTCTTCTTCGAGTTCCACAAGCTTTTCCGTGATCTCCTGCGGGTCGGCGTGCTCCAACCCAACAACATCATTCTGGTTTCCTCAGTGCAACGATGATCTCGTCGAGTTGGCGTGTATCGCAGCGGAGTCGCGATAACCTTGTAGGAGCACAACCCCGGTGATTACTATGGCCGCAACCGAAAGGGCGTAGGTAACCACGTTTGTCAGGCCGAAAGGTACAAGCGCAGTGCAAAGCACCATGGCTATGAGCATCACATAGAAACCCGGCGGCCGGGAAAGAAAGTCGGCCGCAAGGAAAAGGAATTGGTTCGTTCCAATCCCGCCATTGCAAGCCTGCCTCTACGAACCCGGGAAAAGTCAGCGAACGCTTTGCCAAGACCGTTGAGAGCAATCAGCGCGCTTGACTAAAACTCCATCCATCTGATTTCTCCAAATTTTTCCGGAGAACAACACCTTGGACTAGGCATGTTCCCTGCAACGTTGTGGGTAGGACCATTGCGTTTTTACGATGGACTTAGGTCCTATGCCCCCCACCGGGCGCCGGCCAGCGTCTCGGATTGTTTCTGGTGGAGCGGAACCTCAACGGCCATACAACCGTTTTTCCACGGGAGAAACGAAGGAGGTCGCCACCATGGACTGGAACCGGGTCGAAGGAAACTGGAAGCAGGTCAAAGGTAAGGTCAAGGAACAGTGGGGCAAGCTCACTGATGATGATCTCGACCGTATCGCCGGCAAGCGCGATCAACTCGAAGGCAAAATCCAGGAGCGCTACGGCATTGAGAAGGATCGCGTGCGTCGAGACGTCGACGACTGGTATGCCCGACAAGGCTGGTAGGGCAACTTGAGCTGATCAATTAAAGGGCGCGGTCCGCGCCCTTTTCGTTACTTTCAGCGATCGAACGTCGGCTTCCAGTCGCAGCTACGCTGCCGCTGCTGGCCCTCGTAGTCAGGATGCAGGTGTGAGAAGACCCCTGCGGTCTTGGCCTACGAATGGAGCCGTGTTTCTACGCCATCGGCTGTTTTTGCATCGAAAGCGACGGGTATACCGTGAATGAAGGATGCCACCGCCAATAGCTCCTCCAACTCGCCGTCGGTAGCCCTGCATGCTGGCATGAGTGTTCGGATGGCGCGGATTGCCTGTGCGATGGACAAGAACCGAGCCTTGCCCCTGGAAAGGACATAGGCCTCGGCCGCCCTTTCAACCGTGACGGTGTGAAAAGTGTTGGTCATCGAGAATTTCCTCCCTGAAACCCTGACCAACACGATTTACAGCATGAATTCGGTGGCCTTCAAGGTTTTGTCCGATCCCGAACAATCAGGCGGATGCCAGACCGAAATGACTTTGCTCCTCCTCGCCGTAAGCACCATGTGTGAGTTGGATCATTCCAACGCGGTCAACAATCGTGATCTCGCCGCGCTTGGCGTGAACCAGCCCCCGATATTCAAGCATTTGGAGCGCGGTGGTAACCCCGGGACGCCGAGCGCCAAGCATGGTCGCCAGAAATTCATGCGTCAGGTAGATCCTATTTCCTTCGACGCGGTCTTGGACCATCAGCAACCAGCGGGCCAACCGCTCCTCGATTTTCGAATGGCCGTTGACCAGTGCCGTCCGGGACGACTGGACGAGGAAGGCGTGGGCGTAGCGAAGCAGTGACTCGCGAAGGGATTGGCTCTCTGCAATCGCAGAGCGAAGGTTTTCAACCGGGAGGATCCAGCCATTACCTGCGACCTGGATATAAGTTTCATTGGGAGACCTGTCCTGGCCGAGGATAACGGCAACCCCTGTCATGCCGTCGTGGCCGACGATGCCGACTTCGCTTTGCCGCCCACCGGTCATCGTGGCGACCACCGACGCGATGCCCATCTCAGGAAAATACACACGCTCGATCGGCTGATATGAGACTTCAAGCTGGGCTTTGATGCCCAGTTCGACGTGATGTATGGACGGCTGTAAGAGCGCGAAATCCTCCGGGGAGAGGGTCTTCAATACATGGTTGCGAAGAAGGGATTGGGGCATGGCTCTCTCCCTGACGGGCAAGAGCACGTTCCTCTTACTGTCGGCTGCGTCCGAAGTGCTGGCGGCCGATAACGAGAGCATAGGCTTCAAATGCGTGATTGGCAAAAGATCCGTCGGCGTATTGCGCTGGCGAGGAATTGTCGTGGGGGCTCGGCGGACTCTACGCGGATAGCGGCATCTCGTTGCGAGCCGGAGAGAACTGCCCGCTTTAATGACCCAATCGAGCCTGTGTCCCGGAAACGACTCCATTATTTAGGACCATCTCCTAATAATTTGGCGGCCTCCATTTGAGCCTGATACCGACGTTGCACCGAGTTCGACGGACGGGAGGTTTATGGGGCTATGAGGCGTGGAGCGCCCAAAGAGGCGGTAACTCTGCAGTGAACCGCTCCGGGTTGATCGGAGGCTCCAACTCCTGAGAAGGTGGAGCCGTGACAAGCAAGACGACCAACAAGTTCTCTCCCGAGGTCCGAGCCCTTGCGGTGCGGCTGGTTCTGGATCACGAAGGCGAGCATGCCTCGCGGTGGGCGGCGGTCTCGTCGATCGCCGCCAAGATCGGCTGCACGGCGCAGACGCTGCACGAGGTGGGTGAAGAAGGCCGAGCGCGACAGTGGCGTGCGAGCCGGTGTGCCTACGGATGTGGCGACGAAACTCAAGGCTTTGGAACGCGAGAACCGCGAGCTTCGCCAGGCCAACGAGATCCTTCGCAAGGCTTCCGCGTATTTTGTCCAGGCGGAGCTCGACCGCCGGTTCAAGCCATGATCGCGTTCATCGACGATCACCGCCAGGCGCATGGGGTCGAGCCGATCTGCAAGGTGCTGCCGATCGCCCCGTCGACCTACCACGACCATGTCGTCAAGCGCATCGATCCCTCCCGGCTGTCGGCTCGGGTGAAGCGGGATGAGACTTTGAAGGATGAGGTCCGACGCGTGTTCGAGGCTAACTTCCGCGTCTACGGCGTTCACAAGGTCTGGCGGCAGTTGCAACGCGAGGGCTTTGACGTCGCCCGCTGCACGATTGCCCGCCTGATGAAGGCCATGGGCCTCGAAGGCATCCTCCGCGGCAAGCCGATCCGCACCACGGTGAGCGACAAAGCGGCACCATGCCCTCTCGATCACGTCAATCGCCAGTTCCATGCCCCGGCGCCGAACATGCTGTGGGTCTCCGACTTCACCTACGTCGCGACCTGGACGGGCTTCGTCTAGTCGCCTTTGTCATCGACACCTATGCGCGAAGGATCGTCGGCTGGCGGGTGAGCCGGACGGCGCATGCCAGCTTCGTTCTGGACGCTCTGTTACAGGCTCTCCATGATCGGCGGCCCGTGCAGGGAGGCGGGCTCATCCATCACAGCGATAGAGGCAGCCAATACGTCTCTATCAGATACACCGAGCGCCTGGTGGAGGCCGGCGTCGAACCTTCGGTGGGCAGTGTCGGCGACTCTTACGACAATGCTCTCGCCGAAACGATCAACGGTCTTTACAAGGCCGAGGTGATCCATCGGCGCGGAGCCTGGCGCTCATTCGAGACCGTCGAGTTCGCCACGCTCGAATGGGTCGACTGGTTCAACAATCGCCGGCTGCTGGAGCCCATAGGCAACATCCCGCCGGCCGAAGCCGAGGAACGCTACTACGCCATGTTGGATGAACCAGCCATAGCCGCGTGACTCAAACGAAACGGCCTCCGGAAAACCCGGGGCGGTTCAACCTAGCTGTGGCGGGTTGTCAAAGGCAATGCATTTAGCAAGTTCTATTATTGCGCATTGCCTCGCCCAGCGCTGCCGTCGCCGCGCGACGTCGGCGCGAGCCTGCTCAAGGACGAACAGCGTTTTTTTGAACCGCAACCCCTCGCGCCGCAGGCCGCAGGAAGTGCCATACCGTGTCGTGCGAGACCTTCACACCACGTGCCGCAAGTTCGTCCTTCAGGCCGTGTAGCGACAGATGCGGCGTCTGGTTGATCCGCTCCACGATGAACGCCCGGTGCGCTCCAGAACGCGCTTGCGGTGGCCGCCCATCTACCCGGCGCCACGGACCCATTCGCCCGATAGCGCTGCGACCACTTAACCGCCGGCGAGACCGCAATGCCAAAACGAGCCGCTACCGAACGGCAACTCTCGCCGGCCTCGATTGCTCCAACAACACGCTCACGAAGATCGTTTGAAATGGGAGCCGTCGTGAGATGCTGGCCTCCGATCCAGCCAGCATCTTGAATCACAAAATAACTCCGACGGGAATCCCACAGATTCAGTCAAAATCTGAACCACTCTAGTCAATGCCCGCAGCAGATTACCTGGTCGGGCCCAGAGCTCGGCTCCCTCATTCCGCCGCGAAGACCATCAGATCCTCGAACGGGAACTCGACATGGTATTGGCCGGACGGAACGGCGTCCCGGGAATAGGTTCGGATGGTCAGGTCATTGCTTTCGAAAATGACTTCATGCCGATCGCCAAGGAAAAGGCTCTCGACGCAGGCCATGGCGATACGTCCGGGGCCGTCCTCCCCGGACCACGTCACCCGCTCAAGCCGGACGAGTGCGGTGACTTTGGCGCCGACGGTCAGCTCCTGCTGAGCACTGCCCACAAGATGGATGCCGTTCGCGACAATTTCCGCACGGTTGCCGTTGATGGCGGTGACCACGCCGTCAAGCCGATTGCTGGCGCCCATGAACTCTGCTGCAAACAGGCTCTTCGGCTTGTTGTAGATTTGCTTGGGCGTTCCGTCCTGTTCGATCTGGCCGCCATTGAGCAGCAGGATGCGGTCGGCGAGCGCCATCGCTTCCACCTGATCATGGGTGACGCACAGCGCCGATAGCCCGAGATTGGTGATGAGGCGGCGCAGCCAGATCCGCGCTTCTTCACGTAGCTTGGCGTCCAGATTGGACAGCGGCTCATCGAGCAGAATCACGTTCGGCTCATAGACCAGCGCACGGGCCAGCGCCACGCGCTGCTGCTGTCCGCCGGAGAGCTGATGCGGATAGCGCTCGCCCAGTTTGCCGAGGCCGATGCCGTCCAAAGCCCTCTGGACGCGGCTCGCAACATCTGCCTGGGACACTTTGCGTAGCTTCAGGGGATAACCCACATTCTCGGACACCGTCCGATGCGGCCATAGCGCATAGGACTGGAATACCAGCCCGAGACCGCGCGTTTCCGGCGCCAGATTGATGTTCTGCCCGGCATCGAAAAGCGCCTTGTCACCGAGCAGTATCTTGCCGCGGTTGGGTGTTTCCAGACCAGCGACCGCTCGCAAGAGCGTCGTCTTGCCGGACCCGGAGGCACCGAGCAAGGCGACGATCTGGCCCGGTTCGACCGAGAAGGACACACCTTTCAGGATCTCGAGGGTGCCGTAACTGAGGCGTAGGCCGTCTATGATGATGTCAGTCATTGAGGCGGACTCCAAAGCGCATCGCGAGGGCAAGACCGGTCACGATAATGGCGGTGTTGATGACGGCGAGAGCCGAGACCAGATCGATCGCGCCGGTGCCCCACAGGGAAACCATGAGCGAGCCGATCACTTCGGTTCCCGGTCCGAGCAGATAGACGCCCGTCGAATACTCACGCGCGAAGATCAGGAAGATCAGCAGCCAGGCCGAGAACATCCCGCCACGGATGAGCGGCAGCGTGATGTCCCTTGCGACCCGGCCTTCGCTGGCGCCAACTGATCGTCCGGCTTCCTCGAGTTCCTTGCCGATCTGCAGGAGTGTTCCGGAAATCAGCCGCATGCCATAGGCGAACCAGACAATGGTATAGGCGAGCCACACCGAGATCATCGTGGCACGCAGGGGCGCGATCGGCTTGAAGAACAGAAAGATCCATAGCATCGCCAGGCCAGCCACAATGCCCGGCATCGCCCGCGGTATCATGGCCACGTAGTCGACAACTTTGGTCAGGGGTGCGTTCGAGCGGTGACCGGCGAGTGCCACGGCAGTATAGGCCGCGATCGAAGCTGCGCCGCCGATGACCGCAACACCGACCGTGTTGACAATGGCGCTGACGACATTCGGATAGTCAGCGAGATCGCGATAGTGATCCAACGTCAGCACCTCGAAGATGTTCACCCCAACGCCCCAGCTTGTCACCAGCGAGCGAATTGCCACGCCCCCCACCGGTATGATCACCGTGGCCGCGAACCAGGCCACCACTAGCGCGAAGGCCGGCCAGCGAAGTGCGCCCAGCCGGATGGGGTTGTGCCGGCTGCCCTTGCCCTTGATAGACACATAGCGGCTGGCGTTGCGCAGCATGTAGCGCTGCAGCACCACCAGCGGAAGCGCTATCATGATGATCGCCACCACCACCACGGCCATCAACTGGTAGGAAGGAACCCCGAGCTTGTTGGTGAGCTTGTAGAGATAGGTGGCGAGAACCAACACCCCTTCCGGATCGCCAAGCACCAGTGGCAGGCCGAAAAGTTCGAAACCGAGGAAGAACACCAGAACCGCCGCATAAAGCACCACCGGCATTACCATGGGCAGCGACACGCTGGCGGCGACGCGCCAAGGGCCGGCGCCGGCGATGCGTGCCGCCTCTTCGAGGTCGGCGCCGACGTTGCGCAGCGCCGCCGATGCATAGAGATAGACATGCGGGACATGAGTGAGCCCGGCGATGATCGCGATCGATGTCACCGAATAGACATTCCAGGGCACGTAGCCAATCACCGACTTGACCGCCAGCGAGACGAAGCCGACTGGTCCCAACGTCATCACATAGCCGAAGGCCAGCACCACCGCCGACATGAACACCGGGATGAGGATGATCGGCTCCAGCCAGCGCTTGCCCGGCACGTCGGTACGCACGATGATGAACGCGAGCAGGATTCCCACTGGAACGGCGATCACCGTCATCCCCACCGCGAGCTTGAGCGAAGTCGTTAGCGCCAGCCAGAAATCCGCATCCGCAAGGATAAAGCTATAGGCCTTCAGCGACAGGTGCGCGGTCTTCTGGAAGAACGGGGCGGACAGAAAGCTCTGATAGATGATCAGGGTGACCGGTGCCAGCACCACCAGGATGGCGAGAAGGTTGGTGCTGACACGAAAGATACGGAAGGGCATGATCGCCTCGAACAAAGCCGGGGGCCGTCCGCTAGCAAGAGCGCAAGCGCGCCGTTCCGATGATTCTTAACAGCAAGAAAAGCGGAAGAGTCGACTGTGGCGGCACTCCCAATCGGGTGATTATTCGCCCTTCATGGCTTTCTGCCACTCGTTGAGGAAAGCCAGCCGTGTCGTCTCGTCCAGGCCTTCGAGCAGCTTGTCGTCGAGCGCAATCGGGTGAACGTTTTCGCCGGCAGCGGCCTTTATGGACGCCAGCGTGGTTGCCCCTTCAATGTCATCACGAACGGCATAGAGCTTGATGTCGTCGGCGATCAGCTTCTGCGCGCGCGCCGACAGCAGATAGTCGACGAATAGTTTCGCGGCATTGGGATCCTTGGCTTCCGCCGGAATGACCGTGGCGCGGGTGGTCACCAAAACATAATCCTTGGGGATTATCACACCAAGGTTCTCGTCCTTGGCATGTTTGGCGAGGCCATAGGAGCCGAAGATGCCATAGGCGATGGAATGTTCGCCAGACGTGACCTTCTCGATCATCGAGCCGGCGGAGCTGTAGAGCTTGATATGGGCCTTGCCGAAAGCCTTGTTAAGCGCCCAGGAATCGGTCCAGATCTTGGCGTCCTGGTTGTAGAAATAGAAGCCGACACCGGACTTTTCCGGATCGTAGGACGCGATCTTGCCGTCGTAATCGGCGGTCTTGCCGGTCATCAGCTTGAGCAGGTCGGCGTGGCTTGTGGGAACATCGCCTTCAGGCACGAGACGCTTGTTGTATACGAAAGTCACCGGGTCGGCGGTAATACCATAGATCATGTCCTTGTAGGACGCCCAGGCCGGAACGTGAGCCGCCTCCACGGATTTGTATTCCTGCGCATAGCCGTCTGCGGCAAGTTTGATCTGCAGATCCGGCGCGGAAGACCATGCGACATCCGCCGTGCCTTGGCCCGAAGCGGTTTCGGCAATGACGCGATTGTAGAGTTCGGTGGAATTGAGGTCGGAGTATTCGACGGCAATGCCGGGGAATGCTGCTTCGAAGTCCTTGAGCAGGGGCTGGACCAGTGCCGCGTCGGTCGTCGAATAGATGCTGAGGTGGCCTTCTTCGGTGGCAGCGGCCACCAGATCCTTGTAGTTGTCCGGATAACCGGCGGGGATCTCGGCAGCGGCGGCAAGCGTTGCGAAAGCGGCTGACAGCGAAAGCACGGCCGTCATCGTCGCAAGACGATTTTTCATAGGGGGTCTCCTCCAAAGTCGCCTAAATCGTACCTCCTCCGGGCACAAAAGGCGAGTATCATCCTGACCTGTCACCAACCTGTCACGGCGATGTCGCGGTTTGCTCAGCCGACCAGGCCCGACGGTCATGATCAGATTCTCGACGACAGCCGGATCGGCCACATCGACGTATTGCCGGATTGTTGAGATTTTGGGGCGGCATCCTGCGCGTCACGGTCGCTGGCCCTGCGCATCGATCATGGACTTGCTCCAATCCTCGATGAAGCGGCGGCGCAGCGCCTCGTCCTGTACGGCAAGTAACGCAGGGCCGATGTGTATGGCGCGCGCGATACCTGACTCGCCAAGTGTTTCCGGGCCGTCCGCTCCCTCAGGCAACTGCCCGTTCTCGGCAAAGAAGAAGGCGCTATCCCTGGCGACTTTCTGGCCCCGGGCTGACAGAAGGTAGTCGAGAAATCGTTTGGCAACGTCCATATTCGGTGCCGTCTTCGGAATGAGCGCGCCACGACTGAGTATCAGCGCATAGTCCCGCGGGACAACGACCCTCAAGTCGGAATTGCCCCTGGCCGCCGCGTAGGCGTATGACCCGATCATATTGTAGCCTATATATAGACTTCCGTTTGCAACGTCCTGAAGGGTCTCCGCAGTGCAACAACGCACCACCGTTTCTGCTCGGCTCATGCTTTCCAGAAGCCGACCGTAGACCGCCGTCGTCTGCCGCGCATCACTGAACGCCAATAGGTAGCCGATGCCCGAAAGTCGGATGTCGAACGTTCCGACCCGTCCGCGATAGAAATCGATCCGCCGCCTGAGAAGATCGGCGAGTTCGATGTGGGTGCGCGGTACGTCGCCGGACGGCACGAGGCGGGCGTTGTAGACGAAGACGGCCGGTTCGTAGGTAAAGCCGAATACTTCGTCGCGCCAGTTTGCCCAGTCGGCGACATGCGCGGGTTCCGCCGACACGTGCGGCGCCGCGCAGCCGTCATTGGCGAGCTTCACGAGTTGGTCGACCGACGGCGACAACAAGATGTCGCCCAGCACCGCGCCCGTCCGACAGGCTTCGCTGGCACTCTTTTGCAAGTCGTTGGTGACATATTCAACATAGTCGACTGCAACGTTGGGGAAAACGGACTGAAAGTCCCGGATCAGGGGTTCCATCGCCGCCAGATCGGTCGCGGCGTGGATCGACAGTCGATCCTTCTCCGGCTGTGGCGAAGCGAAAAATGCACTGCTTCCTTCAGCAGCTCTTGCCGCCTGATCGACGCACAAAAGGATTGCAGCCACTAAAGCGAATGCCCGCAATGCTATCGCTATCATCCTGCCTTCTCTCTGGCTATGGGCAACGTCAAGGTGACGGTGAACCCTTGCGTGCGCTTCCCGCCATCCTCGCTTTTCTCGCGGAAGGTCAGCGCGCCCCCGTGAGCCGCCGCCACCTCCGACGCGATGGCGAAACCCAGACCTGCACTGCCTTCGTGAGATTTGGACGTTTCGAAGCGCTGCGTGACCCGTTCCCACTCGCCCGACGGAATGCCCGGTCCATCATCTTCGACCTCGACATGGGCGCGCGTACCATCGCGGCGTACCCGGACCTCAAGGCGCGACATCACTCCGTGGCGCAGGGCATTGTCGATGATATTGACGATCGCTTCACGTAGGCTGACGGCGTCCGCAAGTACGACCGGTTCGTCGTCAGGCGCCTCGAAAGAGGCTATGATGTCCGGATCGATAGTTATCGGAACCGCCGCACGGAAAGCGCGCCGCGCGACATCTGCCAAATTGTTCGGCTGAAGCTGCACGGAATCGGCACGATGGATGACCATGGCGTGGCTGAGCAGCTGGTTGGTCAGGCGTGCGAGTTCGCCGGCGCGCTGCTGCACGCGATCGAGATGCTGGCGGCTCGACTTGTCGAGCTTGGCCTGGCTCAACAAATCGAGCTGCGCCGTCAGCGCCGTCAGCGGCGTCCTGATCTGATGCGCCGCGTCGGCAATGAAACGCTGCAGGAGTTTCACACGCTCGTCGAGCCGACTCATGAAATGATTAATGGATGTAACGAAAGGCCGCAATTCCCGCGGGACGACAACCGTTACCGGCGTCAGGTCTTGCGGATCGCGACGGCGGAGCGTCGCTCCGAGATGCTTGACAGGTTGCAGCGAGTAGCGAATGGCAATCATCGCTCCAGCCAATGCCAATATGCTCATGATCACCAGCAGGACGGTCGCCCTGAGCGTCAGTTCCCCCGCGAGCGCACGGCGCGCTTCCGTGGTCTGCCCAACGATGACATGCGCCCAACCGGATACGGCGGGATCTGACAGAGCGCGCGCCACCACCGCTATGCGGACCGGTTCGCCGCGATAATGCGCCGATTCCAATACCGGGACATCATGTATTGCTGCCAGATCAACATCTGCTTGCAGATCGGCATAGCCTGTCAGTGTCGTGCCGGACGGGTCGATGACGCGATAGAAGATGCGGTCGCGGCTGGCGAGGCCCAGGAGCTCAAACGCCGATACCGGCAAGTTGACGTTAAGCGAACCGGATTCGACCGTAAGGCTGTCTGCCATCTGGATGGCCGCACCAAGCAGAAGCCGGTCATAAGCGTCATCGGCGGCGGTTCGTGCGTAGTACCACGCCGCACTCACCAGAAGTGCCGTGCCCAGGCCCAACAGCAGCGAGATACGGACCGCCAGGCGCGTGAAAAGGGAACGCTCAGCCGGTATCATCGGAAGCCAGCTGATATCCCACGCCCCGCACGGTGACGATCTGCGCCTTGGCGCCTTCCAGCTTCTTGCGCAGCCGCCCGACATAAAGTTCGATCGCGTTCTGATTGACCGGCTCGTCAAACCCAAAAAGCTGATCGATAAGTTCATCCTTGCTGAAGACGCGGCCTGGCCGCGACGCCAGTATCTCAAGCAACGTCATTTCGCGTCGTTTCAATTGCACCTCGCGCCTGCCTACCCGGACCGAGCGGCTGGCTCGGTCGAGCACGACATCGCCGCACTGGACGATGTTGGTCGCCTCGCCGCTTTTCCGCCGCAGCAGAACACGGGCGCGCGCTTCCAATTCGCGGAAATCGAACGGTTTGACCAGATAGTCGTCGGCGCCGAGATCGAGCGCGCCAACGCGGTCCTCTATCTCGGAACGGGCCGTCAACATCAGAACCGGGGTCGTATTCCTTGCCTGCCGGAGCCTTCGAACGATTTCGAACCCGTCGAGGCTGGGCAGCATGACGTCGAGGATGACGAGATCGTAGCAGGTGAAATCGAGGATTTCTGCGGCAACTCGGCCGTCCGTCTCCCAATCGACTGCATGGCCAATCGTTTCGAAGCGGCGGCTGATCGCCTCGCCAACGTCGCGCGTGTCTTCGACGAGGAGAATTCGCATGGCGGAGCATTTGCACGGAAGCAGCCGCCTATCAAGCGTCACCTCTTTGCGGAGAGGCGCTTGACATCATCTGCGGAAATCTTCTGTTCAAGCTTCCAATCATCCGAACGACTGGCTGCGCCAGGTGGTCTGCGTTCATATTGATCTGCGCGTACACTGTCAGCCGACGATGCGTATCAGGCGAGACAGGATCCCGGATTGTCGTGACGACAAAATGCTGCCTTGTCATCACGCTTAACCGGGCCAAAGGCAAGAAGGCCACCAATCCGCCCCAACTGCTGCTCCCCTGCCTTGGGCTCAACGCGCGCTAGTGACGACCATTCTATGAGCGCGCTTGTAAATACTGGCTACTCGCAAGGGATATCGATAGACGTTCGCCAAAATCCAGCAAAAGCGGTCTGATGCTGACCAACTTTTCCGGCGTAAATCTGGTCAGCGGCCCAGAAACAGCCAACGCTCCGATCATGCCCTCGCTGCCTGAAAAAACCGGTACGGCCATCGCAGCTGTTTCGGAATCTCCCTTCCCGAGCGATATAAACGGAATCTTCGCCATAAGAGCTGTTCGCGTCCTAGGCTTAGCGGTACTGAACCGAGCAAGCACTTGGCCAGCTGCGTGATGGTCAAGCGAAAGCACATCGCCCTCTCGGATTTGATCCCGGATCAAATGGCGACAGTCTGCGCGAAATAGGCAAATTCCGTGATTTCCCTCCTTTCGAAAAAAAGATGCGCTTTCACCCGCCTGTTCAACTAGGCTCAAAAGGAGAGGCCGAACGAATGCCTCTATCTTAAAACGACGACGGTAGAATGAGCCCAATATCATCGGCATAGGGCCGATAGCAAAGCGCTTGTCCGACATGCGAACAATGTAGCCACCCCGGACAAGGGATTCCGTTAACCGAAGGACCGTGCTCTTGTAGAGGCCTGTTCTAGACGATATCTCGGCCAGGCTTAAACCCTCGTCATGCTCTGTGAAGCACCCGAGGATCGAAAGCGCGCGATCGACAGCTTCGACCCCTCCCGCTCTTGTGTCACCTTGCTCTATCGCTTGATGATTCACTCGTTTGTTCCTTCGAACGCCAAAGCTTTGTTGCATTGTCAGGCCCTCGTCACGTCCCCGGCTTGCTCACCATGGTGAACGCTGCGAACCTCGTGCTGGAGTTCAGCCATAGAGTACCTCCCCCCGGAGAAAGACAAAGTGCCATTTCCTCGTTCTGCGTATTATCCTGTCGGTAGGTGAAAATCCTACTCGATCGAGGGAAATAGAGCTTACTGCCCACCCGGAATTGCCGGTCGCGTGCGAAGTGGCTAAGCGAGGTATCGTGTGCCGATAACCATGCGGCTCCAAAACTGGGAAGGATGGTCTATCCAGCGCGACGTTCTGAAAACCACATATTTGAAGGACAAGGTGGCGTTTCGCACGCGCCCTTATGGCCTGACTGACCGAGGGGTGATGTGAGCCATGCTTGATCTGATCGTGAATTTCTTCACCCGCATCTTCCAATGGATCGGCCGCGGCATCGGCCTCGCCATCGGCGTGATCCTGTGGCCGTTCCTATTGGGCAGGGCGTTGGTATACGCAGCGCGGCTGGATCCGGAAGGCGGTGGTTGGCCTCGCTCTGCTGGTGCTGATCGGTTTCTACGCCAACTTCTTCTATGCCACCCAGTGGTGGAACAAGTTCGACCCCAACTACGTCGACAAATACACCTTCGAGAACCGTAATGTGTCCGCCGGCGAACAGGTCGCGGCCGGCGCCGGCACCGAGACCGCCAAGACCTGCGGTAACTCGGGCATCGCCCTGAGGCGAGCGCGACTCTACTTTGCATCAGAGACAGTTTGGGTCCGCCGGTCCGCGGCGGACAATGCGGTTCACGGATATCCCAGCGAATATCCGAATTGCAGTGGTGAATGTTGTCGGCAGAAGAGCGTCCGGAAAGGGCTGCCGGCGGCTCCGTCGTGGGAACGAAAATAGAAGAGAAGCAGAACTTTCGTGTGCGATTTTTGCACACAGTCGCCAACAACTATTTGATATTACTTATCTATCCGTCCATTCCATCATAAGCGCAGCGGCAACTTTGTGTCCTAACATACTAATTTCATTATCGTTTTTCTGTCTCAGTCCGTCCAATACCCGGTTGGAACGACTGAGCAATTTGGCCTGACACACCCGCCCCAATGTAGCCCAATTTACGATTATTCCGCCTCAACGGAAGACCACCCGGCTATATCTAAGTTCTCATTGCACACATAGTGCACACGAAAGCGGTTGGTCTAGGGCTACTCCGGAGTAGCCAGCGAGGCGACACAATGCTTGGAGCTCGATTGTCGACTGGGCCGGAATAGGAGACAATGCACAGGCACAGGCACAGGCACAGGCACAGGCACAGGACCGCCCTCCCCGCCTTTGAATACCGAAATCAATGGTTATGGCAGGCGCGAGAGGATGTAGAAGGAACGTTGATTTGTTGGTTTGCTCGTGGGCCAAATCAGAAGTTTTCCCGTATCGTACTCAGTGACCCACGGGCGCCGCGAGCGGCGCGCTGCCGGCCGAATTGATCCGCGCCCTGCCTATCCAGAGGGACGGGCTTACGTCAGGTCTGAAGGTCAAACTTGGCGATTGCCAGCTCCTAAGCTAACAAGGGCTCAAGCGCATGCAGGAGCGCCGCTTCCTGGTCAGAAGAAAGCTTCGAAAGCGGCCTGCGGACATTGCCGGTTCCATAGCCACGCAATTGTGCCGCCCTTACAACGGACGGCGTGTAGGGTGCCCGCCAAATGAAAAGCAACGACGGCAGGATCCTCTGCCAGAGCGCGAAGGCTTGTTCATAATTTCTTGCCATCAGCAAGTCGTACAACTGGACAGCCTCGCTCGGCATGTAGTTTGCCGCCCCCCAGATAACGCCTCGCGCGCCGGCCATGAGAGCATAAATGGTCGTTGTATCACACCCGTTCAAAACAGCGCCTTCGGTCTGAAGATATTCCTGGTGCACGGTGAGATCGCCGGCGCTGTCCTTGATATAATTGAAATTCCTCAACTGGCTCAGACGCTCAAACAGCCGGGGTGAAACGGAAATGCCGGTGGCCTGCGGAATGTTGTAGCCGACGATGTCCACGCCGACCGAGTCGTCGATTGCCTTGTAGAAATCGAAGATTCCATTCTCGTCACCTGGCCCTTCGAAGTAGGGAGGTAGGATCATCAGTGCGTCGGCACCGATCGATTCCGCGTGACGCGACCTTCTGACGACTTCGTCCATATTCAAAGCGGAGGTCTGGCAAATGACGTTGCAGCGGCGAGCTATTCGCTTTGTGCCGACTTCGTAAAGGAGGTTGCACTCAGCCTCGGTAAGATAGGGGTGTTGCCCGGTCCCTGAGCCAAGCACCAACCCGTGAACGCCCGCAGCGACATACTTCTCGATCAGCTCCTCGAAAACCTCGTAGTTGATCGCGCCATTCTCATCGAATGGTGTCTGCATCGCTAGATTTATGCCCTTCAGGTCCGCCATGATCTCTCTCGTTGTATCTAGACTTCAGCGCCGGCCTGTCGGAAACGGACCGCGGTTAGGATGCGAACGCCTATCGCTGTGACAGGCCTGGGATACGGCTTGCTGGGACGTGCGCGCGTCTTCAGGATGTCGACTACCGGCGATGATCTCCCTGACGCCAGATCGGCTACGGCCTTGCCAAAAGCCGCTCCTCGCGCGACGCCTGTTCCGTTGCAGAATGCGGCGCCGTAGACCTTCTCCGCCAACTCGCCGAAGACCATTCCACCATTTTGCGCGAGGGTTAAAAGGCCGCCCCAGCTGGCCTCGAAGCCGATCGAGGAGAGCTCCGGCCACCGCCGATCGAGCGCGATCTGCTGCTGCACCCGGGCCCTCATCACGTCCTGCGTGGTGGTCTTGAAGTCCGTCGCATAGGAATAGACGTTGCGAAGGAAAAGCCGGTTGTCGATCGTGCGACGAACCGTCGTACCGAAGCTGTTGGCTGGAATAAGTCCGTAGGCGTTCTTGTTTCCCACCCGCGCAAGCTCGCTCGGCGTCAGCTGTCGAGTCATGCTTGCAAATGTGTAGAGCGGTATGGCGCAGTTGTCGAAGAAACCAAACTTGGTCAGATAGCCTGACGCGCAGATGATGACCTTCGAGGCCCTGATCGTTCCGGCGGGGGTTTCGCAGATGTGCTTCGGCGCACCGAACTGCACCGCCACTATGGGGGTGTTTTCGTGAACGGTGACGTTCGCGGGCAGGTTTCTTGTCGCGTTCTTGAGATACTTCGCAGGCTGGACCAAGACGGTGCCGGGATGATGCAAGGCTTTAATGTAGTGCTTACTGCCGGTGATCGCCTGGATTTCCGGGGTCTCGACCCAGCTGTAATTCTGCCCAAGCTTATCCAGCGCCTCCGAAAAGCGGTGCAGGTCCTCCACACCGTGAGCGGTCGCGGCGCTGTGGTATTTTCCCTGCGCGTCCCAGTCGCAATCGACCCCATACTCCTCGACGGCGCTTCGGATGTAGGCGATGCCGTCCAGGTTAACGAACAGCTCTTCATTGTTCCCTTTGACGTCTTCGACGAAATCGCGCTTCCGAGGATTGTGCGCGAGATCGATGACGAAACCCATGCACCGTCCGGATGCATTGTTCCCAATGCGGCCGGCGTCTACCAGGACAACCGAAGACTGCGGGTTGAGTTCGGCAAATCGGCGGGCCGCGTGCAGCCCCATCCAGCCGCCGCCAATCACCAGGCAGTCACACGCAACGTCGCCTTCTTGCGGCACCAGCGCCAACTCCGGTCCTGCCGTAGTGTACCAGCCGGACATAGTCGGTTCGGGATGGGGCGGCTGAACGACTTTGCGCTCTTTCGTGATTGTTTGGTTGAACGAATTCACTGCCAACTCGCTGGGTTCAGGCGACCGATGACGAAGGCTTGGCAACAATCGGCGGTCGCATTGTTTCCCTGTTTGAATAGACCGCTTGGCGGGTATCTCGTAGACGGAAAATATAGCGTCTGATATAGACCTGCTTCATGTCAAAGCTTCGTAACCTGGTGCCCTCGACGCATTCGCTTTTTGTCTTCGAAGCGGCTGCCCGAACCCTGAGTTTCAAAAACGCAGCCAGCGAACTCAACGTGACGCAACCGAGCGTCTCGCACTCGATCAAGTCGTTCGAGAAGCATTGCGGAACCACGCTCTTTGCCCGTGATAATCGAGGCGTGCAGCTGACGGAGACTGGCAGGCAACTCTACGATGAGGTGCGCACCAGTTTCCGCCGTCTGGAACAGCGGCTTGAGACCATCTCCGATCGCGGAAAGAAGTACATCACTTTTGCTGCGTCTACATCCCTCGCCGCACATTGGCTTGCGCCTCAACTCTATCATTTCCAGGAAGAACATCCGGACGTGATGATCAAGGTTGTCGCCACCGATCGGGATATCGAGCCCGATCACGAAGTGGACGTCACCGTATGGGTGCGGCCACGGGATTTTGACAGTACGAATAGTTGGTTCGTATGCGACGAGATCATTTTTCCCGTCTGCTCCCCCGCATATCTTCTGGCGCATGCCGCTCCAAAGAGCGTCGATGAATTGGTTCGACACCAGCTCATTCATTCGTCCGATGCCTTTCGCAAGCGAATGAGCTGGCCGGAATGGGTCGCGCTTGCAGGCGGAGATGCCAACGAGACAAAGCCTAACATTGTATTCAATGACTATCAGCTGACGCTTCAAGCAGCTCTTGCCGGCGAAGGAATCGCATTGGGATGGTCCCTGACCGCCCAACACCTGCTCAACAACCGCCAGCTGGTTCGGCCCATCGCGACCGAGATCAAGACCGACCGCGCCTTCTTCCTCTTGTCAAATGAAGATGCCGGCAAAAACAAGAGGTGCAAGGTTCTTGTGGACTGGTTCCTCGCTCAGTCGAAGGAACTGCGCCCTTAGACGGCTACCGGCGCCCCTGCCTCGGTGCCCCCGCACATACCCCCGCTGGGTCGCCTTTCGGGCTGTCCTTACCCGGTAACCGGTACGCTGCGCCGTCGACCCAGGTATAAACTGAGTTTAACGCCAGCGAAACCTTTTGCGAGTCCTCAGGGCGTTCGCCGAACCCTATCATCAACGTCAATGAGCAGGCCGCGTTCCGTAGGCGGACCGCAAAAGGCTCTTTTGACGGCGACCTCTGCGCCCTCTGGGAAAACGTGATGATGGACACTGATACTCCCGCAATCCGGCGCCGCGGAGGACGCGCGTCGGTCGTAGCCGCCCGGGAAGCAGAGAAGAGGCCTCGCGTCTCGACCATCAGGTACGGCATTCGGCCAGTGGAGGCCGTCACGGCTGAGCAGCTTGAGCGCATTCACCAGGCTTCGTTGGCGATCTTGCGCGAGATCGGAATCGAATTCCGCGATGAAACAGCGATCCGGCAATGGAAGGAGGCGGGCGCCGACGTCCAAGGCCAACGTGTGCGCCTCGATGGCGAGATGCTGATGCATCTCATCTCCAAGGCGCCATCCCGTTTTGAGATGACATCTCGCGATCCGTCACAGCGTTTCGAGATCGCGCCAGACACAATGACCTTCGGCGCCATGCAAGGCGCGCCAAACGTCCGGGACCTTCAGGGTGTGCGACGCGCATCCACTATCGAGGATCTACGGGACATGAACCGGCTGACCCAGATGCTGCCGGGGTTCCATATCGCCGGCGGGTTCACCTGTGAGCCGACCGACATCGCCGTTCCATGGCGCCATCTGCACATCAACCATTCGAGCCTGGTGGAAACGAACATGCCCTTCTTCGGTCTGACGACCGGGAAACAGCGAGCCGAGGACTCGATCGCCATGGGGCAGATCGTTCACGGCAAGGCCTTTATGGATCAGAATGCGGTGATGCTCGGTCACGTATCGGGAAACTCGCCGCTGGTCTGGGATTCGACCATGCTGGAAGGGCTCCGCGCTTTCGTCGAGGCAAACCAGGTCGTCCTGCTGTCGCCTTTTGTGCTCGGCGCCGCAAACACCCCTGCCGACATCCCGGCTACAATCGCCCAGTTGAACGCCGAGGCACTCGCAGCCCTCGCCTACACCCAATTGGTCAGGCCCGGCGCCAAAATGATCTATGGGCAATATTCAGTCTCGGTGTCGATGCGCAGCGGCGCCCCGATGTCCGGCATGCCCGAAGTCACTTTGATCAACGCCGTCATCGGCCAGATGGCAAGGCGGTATGGTTTGCCGTGGCGCACGACTGCATCCCAGTCGTCCGCCAAGACCTTTGATGCTCAGTCCGGATACGAGTCGGCGATCGCTTACATGTCGGGGGCGAGCGCAGGCGCGAACCTGATGATGCACGCGGGCGGCTGGGATGAGGCCGGCCTCGTATGCTGCATGGCGAAGTTTGTCGCCGATGCCGAACAGAACCTGCTGATCGAAAAATACGCGCGGGGGATTTCGTTCGAGCATTTCGACGACGCTCTCGAGGCAGTGCGGCGCATCGGCCCCGGCGGCCACTATCTCGGAGATTCCTTCACGCTCAAGCGCTTTAAGGACGCATTCTTCGCGCCTGAGATCCTCGATTACCTCAGCTATGAGCAGTGGAAGGTCAAAGGCTCCAAGGATATGGCGCAGCGCTGCCGTGAGAAAGCGACATCGATCATCGCGAGTTACGAGCAGCCGCAGATGGATCCAGCCGTGCGCGAGGAACTCGATGCATTCGTGGCGCATCGCCAGGAGGAAATCTCGCCAAGCCTCGCCTAGGCATCCGCCCAAGAACCCACGCGATCAATATCCGGGAAACACTAACAAGGGAGAAGAAAATGGGACTGTTCAGAAGCAATGGGAATCACGTTCCGGCTGCCATCGAAAAGATGGCGAGCGACGTCAAAGCCGGACAAATGGACCGGCGCGAGTTTCTCGCGCTTGCAAGCACGTTCGGCGCCTCGGCTGCGATGGCCTACGGCTTGATCGGCGTGGCATTGCCGCAGCCCGCACGCGCGGCCGAGCCGAAGAAGGGCGGGACTCTGCGCGTGTCCATGCCGGTCAAGGCGCAGAAAGACCCACGTACCTATGACTGGGTTGAACTTGCCAACATTTCTCGCTGCTGGCTCGAACCGCTGGTTCGCTACACACATGAATTCACATTTGAACCTGTCCTGCTGGAAAGCTGGGAGGTCAATGAGGATGCCACCGAATATGTCTTCCATGTCCGGAAGGGCGTGACCTGGAACAATGGCGACGCTTTCGACGCCGATGACGTAGTCCTCAACATCACCCGCTGGTGCGAGAAGGGCGTCTCCGGCAATTCGATGGCCGCGCGCGTCGGGGGACTGATCGATACCAAGACCGGCAAGGCGAGAGATGGAGCGATCGTCAAGGTCGATGACCATACCGTCAAGCTCAAGCTGAGCGACCCGGACATCGCCATCATCGCGAATTTCACCGACTACCCTGGACTGATCGTCCATCGCAGTTTCGATGCCGGCGGCGCCGACCCGGTCGCAAAGCCGATCGGAACGGGCGCCTTCGAACTGGTATCCTACGCGGTCGGCAGCAAGGCTGAAGTCAAGCGGCGGGAGAATGGCAAATGGTGGGGCGGCGAAGCTCTGCTGGATGGAGTGCAATTCATCGATTATGGCACCGACTTCCAGGCAACGGTGGCAGCCTTCGACTCCGGTGAGATCGATGTGAATATGGAGACACCGGCTGACTTCATCGACATTCTGGACAAGATGGACGTGGTCAAATCGGAGGTCGCCACCGCAACGACGCTGGTGTGCCGCACCAACACGGCCAACAAACCCTATGACGACAAGAAGGTCCGTAATGCGCTGCAGATGGCGGTCGACAACAACACCATCCTTCAACTCGGCTATGCAGGACGGGGAACGGTCGGCGAAAACCATCACGTCGCGCCGATCCATCCGGAATATTATGCCTTGCCCAAGAAGAGCCGGGACGTCGAGGGCGCGAAGAAACTCATTGCTGAATCCGGACATGCCGACTTCGAGCATGAACTAATTTCGATCGACGAAGACTGGCAGAAAAACACCGGTGACGCCATTGCGGCGCAGCTTCGAGAGGCCGGCATCAAGGTCAAGCGCACGGTGCTTCCGGGTTCGACTTTCTGGAACGACTGGGCGAAGTATCCCTATTCGCTGACCGTTTGGTACATGCGACCGCTCGGGGTGCAGGTCCTGGCGCTGGCTTATCGCACTGGCGAGGCGTGGAATGAGACTGCGTACGCAAACGCCGACTTCGATGCCAAGCTCAAAAAGGCGTTCTCGGTCAGCGACGCCGCCAAGCGGAAGGAACTGATGCAGGACATCGAAGACGTGCTGCAGGATTCTGGGGTCATCATCCAGCCGTTCTGGCAAAGCCTCTTTGGTCACATGAACAAAAAAGTTCAGAATTATGCAATCCATCAGACTTTCCAGATGGATTTGCAGAAAGTCTGGCTGGCAGCCTAGCAGACTCCCAAGGCTCCAACCGGAAGCCTGGTCGGTGCGCCATCGAGCATGGGGTGCCGACCTCCTTTGAACTATGCGTGAGGCGACCCGACATGGCCGACGACGAGATCATCCTTTCCGAGCTTTCCGACGACGAGTTGGTGCAGCAGATGCACGACGACCTCTATGACGGGTTGAAGGAAGAGATCGAGGAAGGCACCAACATCCTGATCAAGCGTGGCTGGGTGCCTTACAAGGTGCTGACCGAGGCACTGGTCGAAGGCATGCGCATCGTCGGCGAGGATTTTCGCGACGGCATCCTGTTCGTTCCCGAAGTGCTGCTCTCCGCCAACGCGATGAAGGCCGGCATGTTCATCCTGCGCCCACTGCTCGCCGCCACCGGCGCGCCGAAGCAGGGCAAGATGGTGATCGGCACCGTCAAGGGCGACATCCACGACATCGGCAAGAACCTGGTCGGCATGATGATGGAGGGCGCTGGCTTCGACGTCATCGACCTCGGCATCAACAATGCGGTCGAGAAATATCTGGCAGCGATTGAAGAGCATCAGCCCGACATCATCGGCATGTCGGCGCTGCTGACCACGACCATGCCCTATATGAAGGTCGTTATCGACACGATGAAGGAAAAGGGCATTCGCGACGACTATGTCGTGCTGGTTGGCGGCGCGCCGCTCAACGAGGAATTCGGCAAGGCCGTCGGCGCCGACGCCTATTGCCGCGATGCGGCGGTAGCGGTCGAGACGGCCAAGGATTTCATGAAGCGCAAGCACAGGCACAGGCATTCGTTGCCGAACCCATGAGACTTCGCCAACATGTCCTCGTTTTCGATCATCAGTCACAAAATCGATCCTACTAGGGGAGAGATCGCGCGAAGGCCTGATGGGAGCATCGACGACAATGATCGTGTCGAAATAGGACCGACGGACATCGCGTTTGCCGAGTGGGCTGCATTGGGTCTCTCGGCTCCCACCCTCGATCGGATGAGAAGCACGCGCCTCCAACGGATCGTGAGCCAGCTACGCAAGCGGGACTACGCCGGCGTGCTATGCTTCGATCCACTGAACATCCGATATGCAACTGACTCCTCGAACATGCATCTTTGGATCACGCACAATCCGTCACGGGCCGTTTTTGTTTCAGCAGATGGCTATGTTGTTCTTTGGGACCTCCATCGCTGCGGGCACCTTTCGGAGCATCTGCTATTGGTGAACGAGATTCGCATGGACGGTGCGGGCTTCTACTATTTCGCGGCTGGCGATCAGGAGGAAGCCGTTGCCAAGAGTTTTGCAGGGCAAATTGATGAGTTGTTGCGAACGCATGGGGGCAAGAACCGCCGCCTTGCAGTCGATAAGATCGAGATCCCCGGCTTGCGCGCACTGGACGCCGCCGGCATCGAGATCTGCAACGGTATGCAACTCATGGAGCATGCAAGGGCTGTAAAGGGTATCGACGAGATCAATGCCATGCGCTGCTCCCTGGCAACGTGCGAAATCGCGGTTGCGAAAATGCGCCAGCTTTTGCGACCAGGTATTGCAGAAACTGAATTGTGGTCAGTTCTCCATGCAGAAAACATCGCGCGCGGAGGCGAATGGATCGAGACACGAATACTCACTTCTGGCCCGAGGACAAATCCCTGGATGCAGGAAGCAGGACCCCGAAGGATAGCGGCAGGAGATCTGGTTGCCTTCGATACCGATATGGTGGGACCATATGGTATGTGCGCAGACTTTTCGCGAACGTGGTTTTGCGGTGATGGGCGCCCCAGCGATGAACAACGCAGACTTCACGCCATAGCTCTTGAGCACATAACGACCAACATGGAACTTTTGCGGCCAGGCATCGCCTTCACTGAGCTCACCCAGCGCGGCCACAAACTACCTGAAGAATTCGTAGATCAACGATACGGGGTCATGATGCATGGTATCGGGCTGTGTGACGAATATCCTGCGATCTATTACCCTCAAGATTTCATTCCGGGAGCGTTCGACTACATCCTCGAGCCAGGCATGACATTGTGCGTAGAGGCTTATATTGGTGCCGTCGGGGGCCGTGAAGGCGTAAAACTCGAAGAGCAGGTCCTGATAACCGAGGACGGGTACGAGAAGCTCACGAGGTGTCCTTTCGACGCTGCATTGATCAGTTGAGCCGCTGTCTCCAGGTCTGGTTTCGATGTCGGTGAGTTTGGCGGCCGAAGCATCGCCCTCCTGCTATTCGACGACCAACCCCATGACAGGCGACGATCGAACCCTTGATGGCGGATTGACTATGGGTATCCCGCTTGTCGGCACGACCGGGACAGTCACGCCGCCGTTCTCCAGGCGCCTCACGAGGTGCCCTAAGCCAGCCGCACGGGCGGTCTTGTGCTTGGCCCGTCACGGTTACTCACGGCCTCTGTCAAAGCAGGCAACAAATCAGCCGCTCCTGATCGTAGTCGGCCTAACGCCGGTGTGCTGGCGGAAAACGCGACTGAAATGTCCGGCGTTCGTGAAGCCACATTTGGACGCGATTTCGCCAATCTGCAGATCGCTATTTTCAAGCAAGGATTTAGAGCAGTGCACCCTCAGGGCAAGGTAGGACGCCATCGGGCTCAGCTCGAGTTCAGCCGCAAAGAGCCTCTCCAATTTCCGCCGGGAGCAACCGACCCGACCGGCTATGTCTGTGACAGACATTTTCTCTTCCAGATTGCTCTCCATCAACAGCAAAGCTCGTCTTACCACCCGGCTCGATGCATTTGGAAATAGATCGCCAAGTGGTTGGACATCGCGGGTGCTGCGGATACGGTCAAGGACGAGGATCTTGGCCGCCTTCTCCGCGGCCTTCTGGCCGATCAATTGGGAAACGAAGAAACCTGCCAGATCGGCCGCGCCCGTCCCTCCAGCGCAGGTCGCGCGATCACGATCGACCGAATAAAGAGTGTCGGCGTTTGCGTTGACTTGGGGAAATGACGTCCGAAAATTCGTGATATGGAACCAGCTTACGGTTGCTTTGTATCCATCCAGCAAGCCATATCGGGCAAGGACGAAACTTCCGGTGCAGAGCGCGGTCAACGGTATTTTCTTCTCGGCAGCGCGAAGAAGAAACTGCTCACCATCGGAGCTTAGTCCGCGGCTTTTGTCGAGAAGGCCCCCGACCACGACAATGTTGTCGAAATCCTCGGGTCTGCCCGAGGTTTTGCCAGGGAGCAATTCGACGCCGCAACTCGCCCTGATCGGCAGGCCATGATCGCCGATGATCTGCCAGTCGAATTCGACCCGACGGCTCCTGTCCCCTTCATCGCCTGCCAGACGCAGTGTGTCGATGAACAGCGAGAGGGGCGAAAGCGTGAAATCCCGAACCAGCAAAAATGCAAATCTCTTGGTCATGCGATAAGTATCTCTATTCCGACGACTTAACCGGTCCGCCAAGGTCAGCAGGGGGCTGGCTGCCGACCCATAGGCACCAGAAAGCCAGCAATGGAGCGTTGTCTGACGCCATAGCGTGCCGGATGTTCGGTTCGTTGTAGAGTGTCCCACCGACACCCGGCTCGAACCAACCCGAATTGCCGTGCTGGAAACGGCCTGGTGACAAGATGAGGTACACTTCTTCAGGCCCGTGATTGTGATCAGGGTATCGAACATCGGGGGCGAGCAGCGAAGCGCCGATGGCGACGTCCTTGCGTTGCTCGAGACCTCCTTGCCCGATGATCATCGAGTTTGCGTGACCAGTCGACCAGTTCTCGCTGGCAAAAGGCCCGCTTGCTGGCCGCACAGCCCATTTCAGATTTGGCTCTAACGCAGCAAATGCATCCGTGACGCGAGCGAGCTGCGCTGATCCTGACCGCCCAAAGGAATAGGCATTTCCAAGATGCCGGCAAACCGGGATTCGCGTGCCTTGTACGGTGCCGCTTGTGCCCGCTACGCGAAGTGCTTCAAAAATTCGGGCGACTGAGGCTTCCGCTTCCGCCTCCATGGGGGCAACTGCAAACGCCGCATCGAGGGCCGCCACGAACGTTTCCAGCAATGTCGATCGGCTTTCCAAATCCTGATTTCTCCTCGTGCTTCAATTACGAATGATTGTCGCAGCCTTAGCGGCGGCGGCCTCCAGTCCGCTTGCCACGACATGGTTGAACCCTCCATCCAGCATGGCTTGCAACGCCGCGGCGGTGAGGCCGCGATAGTCGATCATTTCTTTGACGATGTCTGCCGGGTCGACATCGCCGCTAGCAAACAGCTGGCTGGCACCGGCCACCAAACCTTTGGCGGCGCGTTTGGCAAAATCGGGCGGAAGCCCTTGGCTGACGGCATGTGCTACGAGCGCTTCGGCAAGCAGAGCTGGAAAAGCCGCACCGGTGCCTGTCATACCCGCACAATAGTCGACGTGGAATTCAAGCGGTACCTCGGCGGACTCCCCGCAAGCCTCAAACAGCTGGTGGACCACGCTCTTGTTTTCAGCCGAGACCGAAGCCGTTGCAAACCACGGGGTAAACGACCGGCGGACCGCGGCGGCAGCATTGGGAATGGACCGGACGATCTCGTGCGTATTCGTGCCGTCAGCAATCGTCTGCGCCGAAATGCCGGCCATTACGGACACCACCAGCTTGCCGCGGGCATCAATGAGCACTCCTGGAAATTGATCTGGGCGAACCGAAAGAACTACTACGTCTGAACGTTCGACCAACTCTTTGTTGTCATGGGTCCACATTGTACCGGGAATGTCCACGAGGCGATCTGATCGTCCAGATAACGTCAAGCGGGTCGGATCAATCGACCCGCTGGAAACAGCTGCTTGCGCTATGGCGCTCCCGAGCCAGCCATTGCCGCCAATGATGCCTATGCGCGCTTCGATGCTCACGTGCAAATCTCCCTCTCCGGCCTACAGATGTCGAGCGTCGGAATCTTCTAGCGAGCCACGCCAAGGTTGGTTGCTGTGGAGCAAGCTGATCAGATACCGGAAAACTGCCTTTGGAGGCCGTGCCGACTGGACTCTTCAGATACTTCCCGGCTGCGCGTTATCGGCCATTCCTGACGACGGACAAGCCGCCCTCCCTGCCTGTGCGCAAACGGCGATTCCCCATAGGTGGCTTTGTACAGCCTGGAAAAATGACCGTGGCTCGCAAACCCGCAAGCGAAGGCAACTTCCGTTACAGCGGTTTCCGTCTGCAGGATCAAATGTCGCGCGCGCTCGAGCCGGATTTCCAAGAAATACTTCTTGGGTGTCGTTTGGAGGTACCTCTCGAAGAGACGCTGCACTTGTCTAGGCGTGATTCCGATGCGGCGGGCGATCTCAGCGGCAGACGGCGGCTCCTCGATTCGCTCGCGCATGATCTGAATGGCCTCGATCAAATGCCTGCTTCGGATGCCGCTGCGCGCCTGTAGCGAGAAGCCCTGTACAGAGTTGGCGGTGCGAACGCCGCTGTAAACCATTTGCTCGGCCACGGCGATCGAGAGATCTCGGCCATGCTTCCTCTCAATCAGGTGAAGCATCAAATCCGTGGCAGCAGTGCCGCCTGACGCGGTGATGCACCTTTCGTCCGCGACGAATACGCTGCGGACCAAGTCTACTTGGGGAAATTCCTGGCGGAAACTGTCATGGTACTCCCAATGGATTGCCGCGCGCGCACCGTCCAGAAGGCCGGCCCGGGCCAGGATGTGTGCACCCGAGCACAAGGCCCCGATTTGCACGCCGCGGGCGCGCTCCCGTCTTACTGCCGAGACCAGCAGGCGGATATCTTTGTGCTGCATGTCTATTCCAGAGAGCACGAACAGCATGTCACAAGCCGGAAGCCTATCGAACCTGTGATGCACCTTGGTCTCGAAACCGTTGGAGCTTTTAGCTGATGCTCCGTCCGCCGAGGCAAGCGACCATGTGTAGAGTTGCTTTCCGCTCACAAGATTGGCCAGACGAAGCGGCTCGCTCGCGCATGAAAACGCGAAATGCGTGAAGTCATCAACCAAAGCGAACAAAAAACGTTGGGGCGTCTGCGATCGTGCCAAGCCTGGTTCGAGGGACTTTTGACGCACAAGATTGTAATCAGGCTGCTCGATCCTGGCTTGCTGAGCGTGCTGCCTTGTGCCGGCTGAAGCTCTTGTCTCCCTGCCGGCAATGGCGGCGTCGGATAGCTTCCCGAGCTTATTGTCTGACGTATTGCCCCCGACAATCGGATGGCGGATCCCGGTCATTTCACCTCCGCCTCGCCTTCCGATGAGATGGCTGCCGTGATCAGGCGTAGGGAAACCGCTCCTATAGGGCGATCACTGTCATCAATGATGATAGCCGTATCGAAGGATGAACTCGTCAGTTCTCCGGCGGCGACCTCGAGCGTGGTACCGGACTTCAACTTTGGCATTGAACCGGTGTCGGATTGTCCGAGCGCCTCCATCACCGCGTCAACCTTCAGGTAACGCGCGCGGTTCACATCCTTGATGAAGCGCTTGATGTAGTCGTCGGCGGGGTGAATTAGAATACGCTGGCTGTCACCTTGTTGGATGATCTCCCCGTCACGTAGAATCGCGATCGAATCGCCAAGCCGAAGTGCCTCGTCGAGGTCGTGAGTTATGAACACCACGGTCTTTTTCAGTTCCTTTTGCAGTTCCAGCAACATCTTCTGCATGTCGGTTCGGATCAGCGGATCAAGAGCCGAGTAGGCTTCATCCATCAGCAGAATGGAGGCGTCGTTGCTCAGGGCGCGAGCGAGTCCGACCCGCTGCTGCATACCGCCCGACAACTCATTGGGATAGCGCGCTTCAAACCCATTGAGACCGACCCGTTCGATCCAGCGCATGCCGATCTCGCGGCTTTTGGCCTTATCCATCCCGCGCACTTCCAGCCCGAACGTCACGTTGTCGATGACGCTGCGGTGCGGCAGCAGGCCAAACCGCTGGAAAACCATGCCCGTGTGGTTGCGCCGAAACTCACGCAGCTCCGTTTCCGGCATGTCCAGGACGTTGCGCCCGTTAACAAGTATGGAACCGGAGGTTGGTTCGATCAGCCGGTTGACGTGGCGGATCAGAGTCGACTTCCCTGACCCCGAAAGGCCCATGACAACCTGGATCTTACCTCCCGGCATTGAGATATTGATATTGTTCAGGCCCAGAATATGCCCATGGACTTTGCTCAGTTCGGTCTTTGTCAGACCGTTCTTAATCGAATCGACGTACTGCCGAGGCGAAGGCCCGAATATCTTGTAGAGATCACGAATCTCGATCGAAGTTTCATTGCTGCTCATGCCGCGCCGCCTCGGTGCTTCTGCAGCCGCTGACCATATGCCTGGCTGATCCTGTCGAAGATGATGGCGATGCCGACAATAGCGAAGCCATTGAATATTCCCTGTGTGAAATACTGGTTGGCGATGGCCTGAAGCACGTTGAGCCCAAGGCCTTGCACGCCGATCATAGAGGCGATGACCACCATACCCAGCGCCATCATGATGGTCTGGTTGATACCGGCCATGATGGTGGGCATCGCGAGTGGAAACTGAACCTTCCAAAGCTTCTGGGAACGTGAGCAGCCATAGGCGTCGGCCGCCTCGAGCACTTCCTTATCGACAAGCCGGATGCCAAGGTCGGTGAGGCGGATGATCGGCGGGATGGCATAGATAACGACGGCAATGAAACCGGGCACGCGGCCGATGCCGAGCAGCATGACAACGGGAATGAGGTAAACGAAGGGTGGCATGGTCTGCATGACGTCGAGGAGTGTCTTAAGGACGCCGCCGAAACGCTCCAAGCGGTTCATCATGATGCCCAGGGGAATGCCGATACCGATGGAGAAGATCGTCGCGGCGAAAACAAGCGAGATCGTCAGCATCGCATCGTGCCAGAGGCCCAGTAGACCGATAGCGATCAGCGTGCCGACCACTCCCGCGACCACGCTCCCTTTATGGGACGCAAACCAAGCGATGCCGGCGAGCACCAAAATGATAAGAGGCCACGGCGCACCTGTCATGACGTTCTCAAAGAAAGTCAGTATGCGCTGCAGTGGATAGAAAGAGTTCTCGATAGACTGGCCATACAGGCGAGTCAGCGCTTTGAGAGAACCGTCGATGCCGCGCTTGATAGCGAGAAGAGCCTCGGGACTTACCTGAGGGAACTTGAACAGCCAATCCATCTCTATTCCCCCTTCTGCGCCACCTTGCGCCAAAACCGTGCATGCCGGATCGGCGGCGGCGAATTTAAGTTCCGCCTTGTCCATCGCACGGGCAAAGGGCATTTTGGTCCATGGGACGACGCCTGCGATCCGGGAGGCCCCGAAGTCGCTGGGGCCTTCCGGTAGTCTCAGGTTTTAAAGAGCGGCCTTGACCTTCGCTGCGACCTCGGCGGGAACCCACTTCTCCCAAACTTCCGGCATGTTCTTCAGGAACCACTTGGCACCATCGGCACCGTTTGCCTGGTTATCGGTCATCCAAGCCATCACCCTGCTAACTTCTGCCTGGTTCCAGCTGCGCTTGGCCAAGTAGTCTTTGACAGCCGCATCGGCGCGATCCGAAAACGACTTGCTTGCCAACGTGACCATCTCGGCCTGCTTCCAATAGTTCGGCTTCGGGTCTGGGCAGTCCTGCTTGGAGGTGCAGCGTGCCCATTCAGCTTCATCGTGTGCCATCTCGAGGCGCACCATTGGGTATTTGACGAGAAGGGAGGTAGGCGCCCAGTATTGGGTGATAAAGCCCTGCTTCTGCTCATATGCCTTCGAAATAGCACCATCGAGAGCAGCGGCCGATCCGGTCGGCACCATGACGAAGTTGGGGTTATTTAGAGCCTTGAAGAGCTGAGCGGTGACAACGGTGTCGCCCCAGCCTTGCGGGCCCTGGATGACAGCGCCCTTCGACGAGTCCTCGCTCGAGGGGAACAGTTCTGGATGCTTCATGGCATCCTCGACTGTCTTAATGTCCGTATGCGTCTTGGCGAAATATTCCGGAATGTACCAACCCGAAACCTGACCGTCGCTGATTGCCGTGCCAACCTGGCTGATCCGGCCTTCCTTTTCCCCATCCGTGTAGACTGCTCCAAGCAGACTCGGTGTCGCCTCAGAGGCGATATCCGGTTGGCCCTTTTCAAT
The DNA here is from genome assembly GCF_040321735.1 of Mesorhizobium sp. M0293. Lineage (NCBI taxonomy): Bacteria > Pseudomonadati > Pseudomonadota > Alphaproteobacteria > Hyphomicrobiales > Phyllobacteriaceae > Mesorhizobium > Mesorhizobium sp. M0293. The sequence continues at coordinate 61,516 of NZ_JAMYSA010000003.1, read as the reverse complement.
CATTGCGGTGATGGTTGGGACGGTATCACCGGCTACGACGGTCGCGTTGCAGCCATAGCCTGTCTGCAAAATCACCTGATCGACATTCGTCATGGCCTGGCTGGATTGCCAGCTAAACTCACCCAATGAAACATCGCCACAATCTGCATAAGCTGACCCAGCAAAACATGTTGCAGCGATGGCGACCGTTGAAAGAAGTATATTCTTCACTTTATTCTCCTCTGCAGTGACATGAATGTAGCAATCCGACAAGAATGCTCTTGGATATATTCTAACGCACTCTCGTCTTGCTGGTATAGAGCGTTAGCACACTGCAATTTGATGATCACAACGTGGCTAATGGTCGCCAGCTGGAATCGCAGCAGGATGATCGGCCCCAGTTCCCAGTCGCCCGTCTTGGCGATCTTACCTGCGCTAAAAAACACAAAACGAAGCTGTAGACAATATGTATTTTATACCGCTACAAAGAACCTTCACTAAGGTTCGCGTCGAGGCGATCGGGAGCGAGGGCTATGGAAGAGGACAATCGGAGCAGGAAAGCGATCTGCCTGGATGCGCTGCGGCGGCGAATTTTGACTCAAGACCTGGAACCCGGTCTTTACGTCGACGAGACGCAACTGGCCGATGCCTATTCAATCTCGCGCCCGCCGCTTCGCGAAGTGCTGCGCCAGCTGGCCGGAGAAGGTTATCTCGTCTTGCACGAAAATCGCGGAGCTCAAGTTGCCCCGATGACGCACAAGACGTTGCGCAACTTCTTCGTTGCCGCACCGATGATCTATTCGGCTGTTTCGCGGCTGGCTGCGGAGAATGCCAAGCCGGCACAAGTGATGCGACTGAAGGATATCCAGTTGCTCTTTCGTGCCGCCATCCGCGATGGAGACACCGCAGGTAGAGCCCTTATGAACGAACGCTTCCATGCGGTGATTGGCGAGATGGCTGACAATGATTTTCTGATACCAAGCCTGCGGCGGCTGCTGATCGACCACACCCGCATCGGCATGACCTTCTACAATCCGCGCAATCCGGCACTGGCAGCGCAGCGCGCCATAGCCGCCGACCAGCACGATGAATTCATCGAGTTGATCGAGGCTGCCGATTCTGACGGCTCCGCCGCCCTAGCGATTGCGCACTGGGAATTGTCTCGAACAGAAATCGAGAGTTTTGTCCGCGTGCCCAGCATCCAGATTCCTTTGGGTCGCGCACCCGTCGCCGAGTGAAAGTGAGGGAATTATGAAGTTCGAGGGTATTTACACACCTGTCATCACTCCGCATCACGACGACGGTTCGATTGATCGGGATGGTTTTGTCATGATGGTCGAGCATCTGATCGAATCTGGTGTCCAAGGCATCATCAATGGCGGATCGACCGGCGAATACTACGCCCAGACCATGGATGAACGGATCGAGATGGCCAAGCTTACCAAGGAGGTCATCGGAGATCGGGTAGAACTGATCATCGGCACCGGCGCGATCCGCTTACCCGATTCGATCACGATGGCCGACACCGCAGCGAGTATCGGCGCCTCTGCCATCCTGATCGGCTCGCCTCCCTATTCGGTCCCAACGGAACGCGAGAATGCTTTGAATGCGCTTGCCATCGACCGCGCGGCCGACCTTCCGATCATGCTCTACAACTATCCCGGCCGCATGGGCATCAACATGGGCGAAGAGTTTCTCGACAGGGTGGGGCGGAGCCGGAATTTCTGCGCCATCAAGGAAAGTTCCGGCGACATCAACCGCGTCCATCTTCTGGCGCGAGACTATCCGCATATTCAGATGTCGTGCGGGATGGACGACCAGGCGCTTGAATTCTTCGCATGGGGCGCGCGCAGCTGGGTCTGCGGCGGCTCTAACTTTTTGCCGAAAGAACACATCGCGCTTTACAAGGCTTGCGCAATCGACGGTGACTTTGCCAAGGGCCGACGCATTATGTCGGCCATGCTGCCACTGATGCGCGTGCTTGAACAAGGCGGCAAGTTCATTCAGTGCATCAAGTATGGCTGCGAGATGGCCGGCTTCAAAGCCGGCCCGCCCAGGCCGCCCCTGCGGGCGCTGAACAGGGATGATATGCGCGAGCTCGAACAGGTCGTCCAGGTACTGAAGCGGACGATCTCGAAAATCCAGGCGGAGGCATGACAATGGGCAATCTTCTCACACACGAAGAATATGCAGCGCTTGCCGCCAAGATCGAGTTCCCGACCCAGGCCTTCATAGACGGCAGCTTTCGGCCCGCGATCTCCGGAAAAACCTTCGATACGACCAATCCGGCGACTGGAAAAGTCCTTGGCAAGGTCGCGGCATGCGCCGCCGAGGACGTGGACTTCGCCGTCCAGAAAGCACGAGACGCCTTTGAGGACGGTCGCTGGTCGCGCCTGCATCCGACAGCACGCAAGCAGATTCTGCTCCGCATGGCCAAGCTTATAAAGCGCAACGCCCGCGAACTCGCGGTTCTCGAAAGCCTCGACAGCGGCAAGACAATCTATGACTGCGAGAACGTCGACGTGCCCGAGACGATCCACTGCTTGCAGTGGCATGCGGAGCTTATCGACAAGATCTACGATCAGGTGTCTCCAACCTCCGACAACCATATTGCAATGATCGTTCGGGAGCCGATCGGCGTCGTGGGCCTCGTCCTGCCCTGGAACTTCCCACTGCTGATGCTGGCGTGGAAGATCGGTCCGGCACTTGCGGCAGGCAATTCCGTCATCGTCAAGCCGGCCAAGGAAACGACGCTGACCGCACTGCGAATTGCCGAATTCGCGATGGAAGCGGGCGTACCCGCCGGTGTATTTAATGTGCTGCCAGGTGGCGGCGCCGAAGTTGGTGAACCTCTCGGACGCCATATGGATGTAGACATGGTGTCCTTCACCGGCTCGACCGCGACAGGACGGCGATTCCCTCAATATTCGGCCGACTCCAATCTCAAGGAGGTGACCCTCGAGATGGGTGGCAAAAATCCGGCCGTGGTTCTCGACGATGCCGAGAATCTCGACCGTGTCGCCGCCCACATTGTCAACGGCGCGTTCTGGAACATGGGCGAAAACTGTAGCGCGGCCTCACGTCTTATCGTCCAGCGCGGCATCAAAGACGAGTTGATGAAACGGGTGGTGGCGCACGCTCGGGAATGGCCGATGGGCGATCCGCTCAATCCGGAAAATCGCGTCGGCGCGTTGGTCTCGAAGGCGCACTTCGATAAGGTATGTTCCTATTTTGAGAAGGGGCAAAAAGTGCTTCTCGGCGGCAAGGCCAAGGACGGCTTTGTCGAACCCACGATCATCGACGTCACAGACACGAGCTCCAGGATCGTTCGCGAGGAGGTGTTCGGCCCGGTACTTTCGGTACTCACGGTTGCCAGCTTCGAGGAGGCGATCGCGCTGGCCAACGACACGGAATACGGCCTGGCTGCATCGATCTTCACCAGCAACGTCAAGCGCGCGTTGCGCGGCGCCCGGGCCATTCGAGCAGGCACCGTGACTGTCAACTCGTTCGGCGAAGGCGACATCACGACACCCTTCGGGGGGTTCAAGTCATCTGGCTTCGGTGGCCGTGACAATGGCATTCACGCGCACGATCAGTACACTCGTATCAAGACCATCTGGGTCGACCTTACCGACGACGCCGACGAGGCTGTGGATTGAGCTCATACTCCGCGCGGCGCTTGCCGGTACGTCTAGGACCGGCGGCCTGGAACGCCATCCTTGGACCACAGGTGTCGCTCCCGCGAATAGAGGGCGACAGCACCGCCGATTTCGTCATCATCGGCGGTGGTTTCGCCGGCCTGTCAGCGGCAAGGCGGCTGACAGAGTTGCAGCCGGGAGCGCGTATCACTGTTCTCGAAGCCGGGCGACTGGCCGAGGGGGGCACCGGGCGTAATTCAGGATTCATGATCGACCTGCCGCACGAAGTGCAGTCTGACAATTATTCCGGCGACGGCGACGACCGCGCAATGATCGGGCTCAATCGCCACGCCATCGCCTATGCAGGCGATGCCGTCGAAGAATACGGCATAGACCGGAACTTCTTTGACCCAGCTGGCAAGATCAACGGTGCAGCGAGCGCCGCTGCAGATGAACACAACAGGAGCTACGCCAGCCACCTGACAAAGCTCGGCGAGCCGAGCGAACTGCTCGGCGAACGGGCCATGCGTGAGGTCACCGGCTCGTCGCATTACGTTTCCGGGCTTTACACGCCCGGTACGGTGATGCTGCAGCCGGCCGGATACGTCCGCGGTCTCGGTGCTGGTCTCGTGAGCAAAGGCGTCACCATCTTCGAGAACAGCCCGGTCATTGGCTTCGTGCGCGAGAGCGGATGCTGGCGCGTGATTGCGCCAACCGGCTCGGTGAGCACCCCGCGTGTGATCCTGACCGTCAACGGCCATCTGGAGAGCTTCGGTTTCGAGCAAGACCGGCTAATGCAGATATTTCTGTTCGCCGTGATGACACCCGAACTGGATGCTGAAGCGCTCAAAAGCCTCGGCGGCCAGCCACGCTGGGGGGTTACACCTTCCGATCCCATGGGCACCACCGTGCGTCGCATCGACCTCGGCCAGGGCGGAAACCGAGTCGTGACACGCACCTGCGCAGTGCTGAGGCCGAACTGCGAGGCGACGCAAGCCGACCTCCAGCGCGCCGCCAGAGTCATGCAGCGCAAATTTGATCAGCGCTTCCCGAGCCTCGCGGGCATGACCATGGAGTATGCGTGGTCCGGACACCTATGCTTGACGCTCAACGGCGTTGCCGTGATGCGCCAGGTCGACGACGGCGTCTATTCCGGCTGCGTCCAGAACGGTCTTGGAACGACGCGCGGAACCTTGACCGGCATTGGCGCAGCCGAACTGGCCTGCGGACAGACCAGCATTGTCACGGACTATTTTACGGCCCAAGCGCGCCCTAAGAAACTACCACCGCAACCGTTTCGCCAGATTGGCGCCAACTTCTTGCTGCGTTGGAAGGAATGGAAAGCGCGCGATGAATAAAACCAATCCGATGCAGAGAACAGGCACGATCATCGTCACCGGCGCGACCCAGGGTATCGGCAAGGCGATCGCTCTGGCAGCCTTGCGCGAGGGCAAAAGAGTGATCGCGGTAGGACGGTCTCAAGAGAAGCTTGAGGCGCTCGCTGCGGGTGTGGGCGACGCCGCACCCGGGTTGGTTGCCGAAGCTCTTGATCTTCGCGACGCGCGAGCCTTTGGTGCTCGACTGGCGACCTGGATCGATACCGATCCCAATATCATAGGGTTGGTGAATGCCGCCGGTATGCTGGAGACAGGCAGTCTGCTGCATTGCGACCCTGAAAGCCTGCGTCGGGTTATCGATCTCAATCTGATCTCCACACTGGAAGTCACGCTTCCGGTCGCGCGGCATATGGCATCGCGACATGCGGGCAGCATCGTAACATTGGGGTCGAATTCAGGCACTGCGGCGCGCATGGGGCTCGGCTCCTACCCGGCCTCGAAGGCCGGCATCATCCATGCGATGAAGTGTCTTGGATTGGAGCTGGCCGAATATGACGTTCGCTGCAACATCGTGTCGCCGGGCTCAACGAACACCGAAATGCAGCAACATTTTCAGACGACAACAGGCAGTCGAGAAGGCGTCTTGAAGGGTGACCCGACACGCTACCGCCTTGGCATCCCGCTCGGCCGCATGGCCGAGGTGGAGGACGTTTGCGATCTCGTCCTGTTCCTGCTTTCGAGCCGTAGCCGCCACATAACCATGGAAAACATCGTCATCGACGGCGGCGCAACGCTCGGCGCCCGCTAATCACTGTGGCAGACTGAGCTTCGCCATCCGGCCGCCGTCCACTGTCCAGACTTGTCCAGTGACAAAGGCCGCCTCTTCGGAGGCCAGCCAGGCGACCAAGGCTGCAACCTCTTCCGGCTTGCCGGTGCGCCCGACGGCATGAATTCGGGCGATGTCGCGGCGAAAGGCGACCGGGTGGGGCATGCTGTTGATGAAATCAACATTGAGGTCGGTGTCTATCCAGCCCGGCGCCACTGCATTGCAACGAATGCCCTCCCCGCCGTGATCGACCGCCACGGCACGGGTCAGCCCATGCAGACCAGCCTTCGACGCGCAGTAAGCGGCGTGCTTCGGGTTGGAGCCGAGACCTTCTATCGAGCCAACGTTGACGATGCTACCCTTCACGGCGCGAAGGTGCGGCAGGGCTGCCTTGATCAGCAGAAACGGCGCGGTCAGATTGATGCGCAAGGTTCGCTCCCAGTCGGCGAGCGACATGTCTTCGACGCGGGCTTCCTGCATCATGCCGGCATTGTTGACCAGCACGTCGAGGCGCCCGGCGCGACCGACGACGTCGTCGATAATTGCCTCAGGGGCTCCGCCGTCGGCGAAGTCGGCGGTCATCGCTTCGAACTCGGCATGATCGCCTCGCTGTGCGGTGAACACGCGCGCGCCGTCCTCTCTCAGGCGAAGCGCAATGGCGCGACCGATGCCGCTGCGTCCGCCGGTGACGAGCGCCACCTTCCCGATGAAGCGGCCCATACTCAGAACTTCGCTCCGTTCACTTCAACAAGCGCGCCGCAGACGTAGCGCGCCTCGTTGGATGCGAGGAAGACCACCACATCGGCAATGTCTTCCGGTTCGGCGATGCGGCCAATCGGTACGGTCTTGTTTAGCTCTCCAACTGCAGTATCCGGGTCAAGGCCGCGGATCGAGAAGCCGGTGCGCAGCATCGGCGTGTTCACTTCATTGGGGCAAACGGCGTTGATCCGGATGCCCTGCGGCGCGTGATCGATTGCCATGCATTGCGTCAGCGATGCGATGGCCGCCTTCGTCATGCAATAGACCGCATGGTTCGGGCCGGGTCGTACGCCCCAGCAGGAAGAGATGTTGACGATCGCGCCTCCGCCGGCTTTGGCAATAAGCGGAATCGCGGCGCGGCTGATGCGGAACGGCGCCTCGACATTGACACCTAGGGACAGCGACCAGTCTGCGTCTGTCGTTTCAGTGACTTTGCCACGCGTGATGACGCCTGCATTGTTGACGACGATATCAAGGCCGCCGAGGGCTTTGGCGACAGCTTCTGGAAGTGCGCCGGAATAGGCGGCGTCGCGGAGATCGCCCGGAAAATGGGCGTCGGCTTCGACCGCCGAGACATCTCGATCGGCGACCGCGACTTTCACACCGCGCGCGCGAAGGGCGCGCACAACCGCCGACCCGATACCGCCTGACGCGCCGGTCACTAACGCTACTTTACCCTTCATCACAGCCTTCCTTTTCTTCATGAGCAACAGTTCAGCCGCTCTTGCATTGTCGTTTCAACGCAGACACTCGCCAGCCATCAGAAAACTAGTAGCTTTGATTGAGTTCATCGGCTGCCGGGATTTCCTGCTCGCGACGAGCGATGTAGTCCCGCAGCGCCTCGTCCTTGGCCTCGTCGAGCTTGGGTTCTTGGTACTCCGACAGCAGCCGGCGAGCGTGGTTCAGGGCGCGTTTCGTGGTGTCGAGGGCGCCTTCCGCCTGCCATTGCTCGACCGAGTTGTTGTCAAAGAGTTCGGGCATGAAGTACGCTTTTTGAAAATTCTCCAATGTGTGAGGATGGCCCAGATAGTGCCCGCCCGGTCCGACATCGGGAATCGCGGTTAGCGCCTGATCGAAATCGTCCCATTTAGGTCCCTCGGCCATTCGATAGGCCATGGCGCATTGCTCCGCGTCTACGACGAATTTTGCGACCGAGCAGTGCATCCCCGCCTCATTCCAACCCGCAGAATGCCAGATGTAGTTCGCGCCCGAATGCAGGACCGCCGACATCGTCGTTGCGCTTTCATAGCCGGCTTGCGCATCGAAGGTCTTGGCCCCACCGAGATGGCTCGATGTGCGCCATGGCAGGTTATAATGGCGCGCCATTTGCCCTATCATGAAGTTCATTAGGGAGATCTCGGGCGTGCCTGCCATCGGGGCGCCGGATTTCATGCTGACGGTCGACAGGTAGTGGCCATAGATCGCCGGCGTCCCCTTGCGGATGACTTGGGTGTACGCCAGCGCCGAGAGTGCCTCGGCGTTAAGCTGTGCGACGGTCGCAGGCACGGAGGCTGGCGTGTTGGCGCCGCCGAGCACGAACGGAGAGCACAGCACCGGTTGATTGCGCCGGCAGAACGCCCGCATTGCACCCAGCATGACCTCATCCCAGACCAGCGGGGAATTTCCGTTGCAGTTGCCGGTAGTGACGGGATGCGTCTCCATGAAATCTTCGCCGAAGAGGATCGCACACATATCCATCACATCTTCGGCATTCTTGGCGCTCGTCGTCATTCCCATGAACATCTTGTCGGAATGTTTCATCGACGAATAGGTAATGCGAAGATGCCGCTGGCTGATCGGATGATCATAAGGTTCCACGATGTGATGAGCCGACGAATGCAGAGCGGGCATCATGTGGCTCAGCTTGTGGAACATCGCCAGGTCTTCGAGCATGGGATTGCGCCGAACATCATCCAGGTCGCGCAGATAGGGGGCGCCCGTCATCGGGACAAAGACCGAATGCCGTCCGCCGAGACGGACATTGTTGGCGGGGTTTCTCGCGTGGTAGGTGAAATCCGACGGGATGGTGGAAATGAGTTCACGCACCAATCCACGGTCGAGGTAGACCATCTCTCCCTCGACCTTGGCGCCGGCGCGTTTCCAATCGTCCAGCGCGATCGGATCGCGAAAAAGCACGCCGATGTTTTCGAGGATGTGCATGGACGCATTGTCGATCTTCTCGACTTGGGATCCATCCATAACCTCACAGACGGGGATCCCACGGGTCAAACCGGGCAGCATTTGAAAGTCGGGGGTTGTACGCAGGATTTGTCGCGCTGCACGACCTCCTGATCTTGTTCTGCCTGACGTTGCGGTGTTGCTCATGTCAAATCCCCGAATGGCTGCACACTGACACTCGTTGGCCACCGAGCCTTACACAAAACGGAACTGAACATGCCGAATGCGACATGCAAGTCTGCCACACCGACGTTTAGCTCAACTAGCGCGAGCCCGACCCTTTGTGGGCTCGGCAGCCATCGGGAGCATTATCACTCAACGCAAGTGCGCGCGGATGGCACCACGTAGCGCTAGCCTTTCTCGGTCCCGCGCAGAAACATTTTTGGTAAACCGCTATGTGCTCTTTACGAGCCAGTCCGCGAAGAGCCGGGCTTTCGGGCCTGCCCTGGGATGGATTTTTAGATAAAATGCCCTGGGCGATGGAATATTGTCGGGCACAAGTGCGACCAGCCGTCCCTGATCCATCAGACTTTTGACCAATCCATCCCAACCCAACACCGCCCCGATATCATCCTGAGCGGCCTGGAGGGCAATCATGTAGTTGTTGACTGAAAACCTTCGGCCCTTTGGGATGGTGTGTCCAAGCGCTTGAAACCAATCCGGCCAGTTCTCCCAGTCGGTTTCCTCGTTATTCGTATGAATCAAAGGTGCCTTGAGCAGATCCTCCACTCGGCCAATGCCATGCTCAGCGGCGAATTTTGGCGTTCCCAGCGCGACGATGCGATCGTGAAAGAGTTTGTGGCACTCTTCGAGATTCTCCTGCGCATCGCCGTATTGAATACTTAGATCGCAACGGATGGCTGCTCCAGGCACGTCGCTGACGATCTGTGAGACAGTGATGGTGGGATGGCTTTTCCAGAAGGTAGAAATCTTCGGTGTAAGCCACAGCGAACTGACGGCCGTCGTTATCCGGATGGTCACGTCTGCGGCTTCCGGCCCATCACGCATGTGACCAACGGCGTCGGAAATCGTCTCAAGGCCGCGTTGCACCGCAACGAACAAGAACGCCCCTTTCTCGGTCAACTGGACACCGCGGCTCCTGCGCAGGAACAGGCTGCATCCCAGGTCACCCTCAAGCGCCTTGATTTGGTGGCTGATGGCCGCGGGTGTCACGTTCAATTCCTGAGCGGCATTCTTGAAACTTGCATTTCGGGCAGCCGCCTCGAAGCAGATGAGAGCGGTCACCGAGGAGAGATCGTACGGTCTTGGCATCACAACCCCTTCGGAACCGCTTGTTGGCTCATGGGAGCTCGCGGCGTGCAAGACATTAGATGAACTAACTCGTGCTGAAAATTACTGCTGTTGCGCAAAAGGCGTTCAAGCCAGAAAATTTCATTTCACATAAGCCTGCTATCCATGGAATTTCCGCATGAACGCCGCCTCGCCGACCATCCAAGAGTTGCTAGCACGTCGCGTCTCGGGCTATGCGCTCGAACAGCCGTTCTACACATCGCCGACGATTTACCAGCTCGACCTCGAGCACATCTTCTACCAGGAATGGCTCTACGCAGCCCCCGCGTGCCAGCTTGCCAAAGCTGGTAGCTATGTAACGATGCGCGTGGGTGCCTACGAGGTGATCGTGGTTCGAGGCCGCGATGGCGAAATCCGCGCCTTTCATAATTCCTGCCGGCATCGCGGGTCGCTGATCTGCAAGGCGCGCGAAGGCCAGGTGGCCAAGCTCGTTTGTCCCTATCACCAGTGGACCTATGAGCTCGATGGCAAGCTGATCTGGGCGAATGACATGGGCCCGGATTTCAATGCCTCAAAACATGGTTTGAAGCCCGTCAATCTTCGCAATTTCGACGGCCTGATCTACGTCTGCCTGTCCACCACTCATCCTGATTTCGATGCTTTCGCCCAGATGGCTCAGCCATATCTCGAAATCCACGACCTTACGGATTCCAAAGTCGCGTACACGTCGACCATCATCGAAAAAGGCAATTGGAAGCTGGTGTGGGAGAACAACCGCGAATGCTATCATTGCAGCAGTAATCATCCGGCGCTGTGCCGCTCATTCCCGCTCGATCCCGAAGTCGCTGGCGTTCAGGCTGATGGGAGGGTATCGGCGAAGCTTCAGGCGCATTTCGACCGTTGCGCTGGCGCCGGGGCGCCGGCGCAGTTCCAACTCGCTGGCGACGGGCAATACCGCGTGGCGCGGATGCCGCTTCAGGAAAAGGCGGTGAGCTATACGATGGACGGCAAGGCGGCCGTCGCCAAGAACCTTGGCCGGGTTGCGCCGCCCGACGCCGGCTCGCTCCTCATGTTCCATTATCCCTCGACATGGAACCACTTCCTGCCGGACCACTCTCTCACCTTCCGGGTGTTGCCGATCGGCGCCACTGAAACCGAAGTCACCACCACCTGGCTTGTGCACAAGGACGCGGTCGAAGGTGTCGACTACGACCTCAAGCGCCTGACCGAGGTCTGGATCGCTACCAATGACGAAGACCGCGAGATTGTCGAAAACAACCAGCTGGGAATCTTATCGCCGGCCTATATCCCTGGCCCCTATTCGCCCGCGCAGGAAAGCGGCGTGACGCAGTTTGTCGACTGGTATGCAGCCTGGCTTGGGCGCGCGCTTGCGCCCCGTCAAGTTGCAGCGGAATGACCCGATGAGCGCATTCAAAAACCTCGCGTTCTGGACCGACGCAGAAGAGTTGGAATGCGTCACCCGTACTCCGGAAGCGCCGAATGTCGTGACCTTCAGCTTTCAGAGTCCGTCAGGCGCGCTGTTCAATCATGAACCGGGACAGTTCGTCACCCTGGAATTGCCAATTCCTGGCGGGCCGGCCTATCGCACCTATACGATATCGTCTTCGCCTTCGCGTCCGACTGCCCTGACCGTCACGGTCAAGGCGCAGGAAGGGTCGATCGGCACCAGATGGATGCTCGACAATTTGCGCAAAGGCGCGCGCATCAAGGCTATAGGGCCGACTGGAAAATTCTCGATTGTCCATCATCCGGTCGAGAAATACCTTTTCATCTCGGCCGGTTCCGGCATCACACCGATGGTGGCGATGACCACTTGGCTCTACGATTCCGGGCGCGAGCCGGACATTGTTTTCATCAACTGCGCGCGCCGCCCGTCCGACATCATTCTGCGCGACAGGATGGAACTTATGGCGTCGCGCATCGTCGGCATCGATCTGAAATGGGTCGTCGAAGAGGCAGATCCCTTCCGGTCCTGGACCGGCTATCGCGGAATGTTCAACCAGATCATGCTGGGCTTGATGGCGCAGGATTATCTGGAGCGCGAGGTGTTCTGCTGCGGACCTGAGCCTTTCATGCGGGCCGTGCGCGAGGCGCTTGCCGGTCTCGGCTACGACATGAGTCGCTACCATCAGGAAAGCTTCGCGGCAGAGCCGGAGCAGGCCGAGGACGTACCTGACGACGTGGTGCCAAACGAAGAGAATCAGGCTGAGATCATCTTCGCCTCGTCTGGCGTTACAGCGAAATGCGCCGAGACTGATACCCTTCTTGCAGCAGCACGCTCTGCGGGCCTGGTGATCCCTTCAGGATGCTCGATGGGAATCTGCGGAACCTGCAAGGTCCTCAAGACCGAAGGGCAGGTGCACATGGTGCACAATGGCGGCATCACGGACGAGGACATCGCCGATGGCTATATCCTTGCCTGCTGCTCTCGCCCGATCGGTCGTGTGAGCGTCGCCGCATAGAAAGCATTCGATCGATCCTCGATCCGGTGCATCTTCGATGCGCGGCGCTCCGCGCTCAATCGAAGATGGATGGCGCCAAGGCATCGACGAACAGCTCCATAGGGTTGCTCCCGGAACGCCAATCAATGATGAGTTTGTTCCACCAGCAGCGCCCAGAAAGCGAACAACGGCGTCTCCAGCGATCTCATCGCGTGTTTGATGCCTGGCGGATTGTAGAATGATCCACCGATGCCGGGCGAAAACCAATCCCTACCAGCCTGCTTGAACTCGCCATGCGCAATTCGGGCTGGGGCGCGACCCACAAAGTTCGAAAAGCTTCCAGGAACCCCAGGCAAATTGTACGCCGCATCGGCCAATAAAGATCCCGGATATCGCAGCGAACGTCCGCAATGGGGCGGTCAATATCGTCGGCAAAAGAGCGTTCTAACAGGGCTGTCGGCGACCCTTTCGTGGGAACGAAAAAAGAAGAGAAGCAGAACTTTCGTGTGCGATTTTTGCACACATCATCACTTAACTAGCTGATTTTCTTCATACATCTGTCCAGTCCATCATGGGGGCTATGGCAAGTTTGTTGTCTATCATCTCAATTTCATTGTCTTTTTTGATCTCAGTCGACCCAATACCCAATTGGAAAGACTGACCAATTTGGCAAAAGGCTCCCGTCCAAACGAGGCCCAATTTACGATTACGCCACCGCGACGGAAAGCCAGTTGGCTATATCGAAATTCTCACTGCACACATAGTGCACACGAAGACAGTTTATTCAGTCGAAGAAACCGGCATCCTCTTCCCTGAGATACTTCTTCGCGCCTGCGGCATCGATGTCGAGGCCCAATCCTGGAGCTTCGAGCAAGTCGATCATCGAATCCTTCACGATCCGCGTCGGCAGGCCAATAACGATATCCTCCCACCAAGGGTCGGAAGCGCTGGGATATTCGAAGGCGATGTAATTGGCGGGCAAGGTTGCGCAGACATTGATCAGTGCGCCGAGGCCCAGCAGCCCATTCGCTGTGCCGTGCGGCGCCATCATGATCGAGTGCATGTAGGCATGCTCGGCCACCCATTTGAGCTCGGCGATGCCGCCGATATCGGCGGGGTCTGGACCGATGATGCGGACCGCCTGTGTTTCGATCAGTTCCTTGAAGTTATGACGCAGGTAGATCTGCTCTCCCGTGTGGATGGGGGTGGACGTGGATGTCGTGAGTTCGCGGTAAGCCTGCGGATTGACCCATGGCACGTAGTCGCCCGTCAGCATGTCCTCGAGCCACATCAAATTGTATTTCTCGACTGCCTGCGCGAAGCGGATCGCGTCCGGCAGAAACCAGCCAGGGCCGCAATCCAGGGCCAGGGAGACTTGGTCGCCGAGCACCTCCTTCATGGCGATGACGCATTCGATCATATGCGCCATGCCGCGCTCGCTGATCTGCCCTTGGTCCATCGCCCCGTGATAGGTCGGCGGCTGGCGAACGCCGTAGTGGAAGTCGGGCACGCTCGTCTTCATGTTGGAGTGGAAGCTGATGCCCTGCTTCACCATGAAGAAGTTTTCGGGCCGATCCATCATCCATTTGACATCGGCCGCGTAGTCCTCGGGCTTGTCGCCGGTTCTCTTTTTACGGATGGAGCCGTTGTAGACCCGCACCTTGTCGCGCACCTTGCCGCCGAGCAGCTTGTAGACGGGAACGCCGGCCGCCTTGCCGGCGATGTCCCAGAGCGCGTGCTCGATGGCGCTGACGGCGGCGCCATAGGGCTTGAACGAGCCGCGCTGCCGGATCTTCAGCATGCAGCGTTCGACGTCGGTCGGGTCCTCGCCGATCAGAGCGTCGCGGAAATGCAGGACCCAGGGTTTGAGGTAAGGCTTGGTGTACTCCGCCTCGCCCAGGCCATGAAGGCCTTCGTCGGTCACGATGCGGACGATGGGATGTTTGCCGATGACGGCGCACCGGAGATCGGTGATCTTCATGATGTCCTCTATTTCACCGACGAGAAGGCGGTTGGCGCGAGAAACTGGCTGGAAATATTGGCCAGGATCGGGCCATCACGCTCGGACTCGTCGCGGACCTTGAGCCATGCCGGATCGGTGGTGAAGGCCTTCCATTTCACTTCGCGCTCGGCAAGGGATTCCCAGGCGACGAAATAGGTCAGTCGATTGCTGCTTTCGCCGACCACCGTGGTGAAGAACCCGGCCTGGCGGATGCCGTGCTTATCCCACAGCGCCAAGGTATGGTCGTTGAAACGCTTGAGCAGCGCCGGCAGCCGGCCCGGCAGGCAGTCGTAAATTCGAAGTTCGTACATCATGGTCGATCCTTCTGTTCACCTCTCCCTCGGAGGGAGAGGTGTAGAGTCAGCTCCAGGTGCGGTCCCAGGAATATTCATCGTCCCAGTGATCGGTCGGCTGCCAGATGCCGGTGACGCCGGGCTGCAGGTGCTGGCTGATCACTTCGTCGACGACGTCGTCGATGCCGAGACCGGGCTTGTCCGGCACCATGATGAAGCCGTCCTTGACCAGCGGCTTGGGCAGACCGGTGACGATATCGTCCCACCAGTCCACTTCCACGCTGTGATATTCGAGCGCCATGAAGTTCTCCGTGGCCACCGCGACATGCGCGGCGGCCATCGCGGCGATCGGGCTTTCCGCCATGTGGATGGCCATGGCAACGCCATGGTCTTGCGCCGCGTCGCCGATCTTCTTGGTCTCGAGGATGCCGCCAGCGGTAAGCAAATCCGGGTGGATGACCGAGATGCCTGAGTTAAGCAGCGGCTCGAAGCCTTCCTTGAGGTAGATATCCTCGCCCGTGCAGATCGGCACCGACGTTGCCTGCTGCAACTGCCGATACTGCTCGGTGTACTGCCAGGGGATCACATCCTCGAGCCAGGCTGGTGCGTATTTCTCGATCCGTCGTGCGAGACGGATGCCGTCCTGGAGCGAGATGTGGCCGACATGGTCGATGGCGAGCGGGATCTCGTAGCCGATCACCTCGCGAACCTCGTGGATATATTGATCGAGCAGGTCGATGCCCTTTTCGGTGAAGTGAAGGCCGGTGAAGGGATGCGGCACGTTCTGCGCGTCATAGGCGGCATTGCGCGCCCGGCGTTCGTCCAGCGTGCGCGCACGGCCGCGGCTTGCATGGGTGCGGAAACCGTCGAGCACACCGGCCGGCGCGACCACCGCGCCTGGGATGTGGGAGATCTGCGCCAGCCCGAGGTCCATCTTGAGGAAGGTGAAACCGAGATCCATCCGCGCCTTGAGCCGCTTGCCGGTCTCGGTGCCGCTGGGCTTCTCCGCATCGGTGTCGCAATAGACCCGCACCTTGTCGCGGAACCGCCCCCCGAGCATCTGGTAGATCGGCACGCCATAGGCCTTGCCGGCGAGGTCCCAAAGCGCGATCTCGACTGCCGAGACACCGCCACCCTGCCGCCCATGGCCGCCAAATTGCTTGATGCGGCGGAACAGTCGGTCGATGTCACAGGGATTCTCGCCCAGCAACCGGCTCTTGAGCATCAGCGCATAGGTTGCGCTGGCGCCATCGCGCACTTCGCCCAAGCCGACAATGCCCTGGTTGGTGTAGATCTTGATAAGCGCCGAGGTGAAGGGCGCGCCGACGATCTCGGCGACGCGCAGGTCGGTGATGCGCAGGTCGGACGGTTTGGAGTTGATGTTCACCCGGTTGAGCGCCTCGTCGGCTCGACCTGTTTTCGGCATGGCTTATCCTCTTTCTTCCTCTTTCTGGTCGGCGGGCTTGGTGCGGCACAGGCTGGGCCGGCACAGAGCATTGCTAGCCCAGCTCTATCTCGTGGGCCTGCAGATAGTCGCGGTTCATCTCGACACCGAGACCAGGCTTCGACGTCAGCTTGAGGCTGCCGTTCGAAACGTCGAGCGGTCTGTCGATGAGATGATCGTATTTGCCCAGGTTCCACTCCGACGTTTCGAGCTTGTAGAAATTTGGAACGGTCATCATCACCTGCGCTCCCGCAACCACGTTGACCGGTCCCGCGGCGTCATGCGGCGAGACCGGGATGTAGTAGGCTTCGCACAGGGCGGAGATCTTCTTGAGTTCGGTAATGCCGCCGGTCCAGGTAACGTCAGGCATAATGTAGTCAGCGAGCTTGTTCTCGAGCACCGGCACGAAATCCCACTTCGTGTGGCCGCGCTCACCCCATGAGATAGCGGCACCGACCTTCTCACGCACCTGCTTGAGGGCGTTGAGGCTCTCAGGCGGGCAAGGCTCCTCGAACCAGTCGATCTGGCCGGCTTCCTCGAGACTGCGACAGAGGCGAATGGCGGTGGGGACATCGAAGCGGCCGTGCGCATCGATGAGGATGTCGACATCGGGCCCCGCCGTTTCGCGGATCAAAGCGGTGAGTTCGGCGGCTTCGCGCTCGTCCTTTCGAGTCATGCTGCCATCAAGGTAGCCGTCCCGCTGTTCGCGGGACGAGCCGTCCGCCATGCGGCCCTGATGGGGGAACGGATCAAACTTGAGCGCAGTGTGGCCGGACTCAACGATGTCCCGAATTTCGCGGACCACAGCCTCCTTGCTGGTGAATTTGGACTGGTTGGGGTGAGTGTAGAGCACGATCTCATCGCGGACGGGTCCGCCCAACAACTCGTAAATCGGCTTGCCGAGTACTTTGCCCCGGATGTCCCAGAGGGCAATGTCGATGGCGCTCACGCATTCGACGGCGGCGCCGCGGCTTCCCATGTAGGTGAAGCTGCGGAAAATCTTGTGCCAGAGGTGCTCGATGCGGGCCGGATCCTCGCCGGTCACAGCGATACCGATCTGTCGCAGGATCGTGCACAGGGCCCGATTGGCGAGCCTTGTGGTGGTGGTGATCTCTCCCCAGCCGCTCACCCCTTCGTCGGTTGTCACCTCGACGAACAGGAACTCTCCCCAATAGGATGCAGCGGACTTGATCAGCCACGGCCGAACGCTTGTGATTTTCATCTCGACTACCTTTGCCTGAAATCAGCGGGGGCAACCTGGGTCCTGGACCGGATCTCCTATCCGGCCCGAGCGGCATTGCGCGCACGCATCTGTTCGAGAACGTGCCGGCCGGAACCCTCGACATGGCGGGAAATGAGTTCACCCGCCTCGTCGGCATTTCCCGCTTTTATATGCGCGATGAGTTCACGGTGCTCACGCAGGATGGCAGCCCGCCGCGCGAGCGTGAAATTGAAACGTCGGCTCACGGCTCGCAACACTTCGCGATGCTTCCACCAAAGCTCGGCGGCATGGCGGTTATAGTGGCGCTGGTACATCACGGTGTGGAAGGCGGTATCCAGTTCACTGTGCCGGAGTGTGTCGGCGAAATTGTTCTCCTCGATCAGGCCCTGGATACGTTCGAGTTCGGCAATATCCTCGCTGGTCGCCATGCTCACGAACCATCGCGTCAGGGCTGGCTCGATCAGAACACCGATCTCATAGATGTCGCGGACAAAATCCTGATCTATGGGGCGGACGCGCGCGCCGCGGTTGGCCACGAAGGTGACGAAGCCTTCCCCACGCAGCAGCTGCAGCGCCTCGCGCACCGGGTTGGTCGAGGTGCCGTGACGCCGGGCGAGATCGGTGACCACAAGCCGCTCGTTGGCGGCGAGCCGTCCCTCGATGATGTCTTCCCGGATCAGTTCATAAAGCGAGGCGCCCTCGCTTGAGGCACCAATGGGGTCAATCCCCATGGGTGGCTCTGCTTTGAAATCGCTTGTTTCGGCCAAAGCCGGCTCCCCTAAAGTCAATACACACTTTGTTCGATATCACGCACGATTTACACAAACAATGTACGATTTATCGCGTTGACAGCAAATCTGCGATCTGAAAACGTATAAAACGATCAAGAGGATACATAGAGGACATCCCGCGATCAAATGAACAAGGACCGCTTGCCTCGACGCTGAGCGGCATGGGAGAGAACCTGGAGGATACCTATGACGAGGATTACACTCGGCGGTGCCGTCCTGCGCGGCACTGTCTCCACTGCATTAATGGTATCGCTGATGTCTGCGTCGGCGCTGGGCGCGCCGCCGGTCGATTTAAGCAAGTGGTCGCCGGACTATGTGCGCTCCATCGCAGGCACACAGGATTTTGACACGGCGGCCGATTGCGCCAAGATCACCCCGCTCGACTACAAGGGGCGACTTACTTTCTGGTATCAGGGCGTGTTCGAGGGCGACCCCGACCTCCTGCGCCAATACTACAAGGATTTCTTCGAGACCTTCCGCAAGACCTATCCGAACATCCAGCTCGAGGATCAAGCTCTCACCTATAACGATCTTCTAGACAAGTTCCGCACGGCGCTCCTGGGCAATGCCGCGCCGATGGCGGTCCGACTGCAAATCCTCGGTGGCACCGAGTTCGCTTCGAAGGGCTATCTGCAGCCGCTCAAACCCGAGGATGTGGGGTATTCGACCGAGGACTTCTGGCCCGGCGCCATGAAGGCCGTGACCTGGGAGGGCGTGACCTACGGCATCCCGACCAACAACGAGACGATGGCGTTCATCTGGAACGCCGACATTTTCAAGCGTGCGGGCCTCGATCCGGACAAGGCTCCGGCAACCTGGGACGATGTCGTCAAGTATTCCAAGCAGATCCACGACAAGCTCGGCATCGCGGGTTACGGTCTCGTGGCTCGCAAGAACGCCGGCAACACGCCGTATCGCTTCATGCCGCAGCTGTGGGCCTATGGCGGCGGCGTTTTCGACGAAGCGGCGGCGAACCCGACTTATGACAAGGTCGAACTCGACAGCCCGCAAAGCAAGGCGGCGCTGCAAGCCTCGTACGACATGTATGTTCGCGACAAGTCGGTTCCGGTGTCGGCGCTCACCAACCAGCAGGCCGACAATCAGCCCCTGTTCGTCGCCGGCCAGCTCGGCATGATGATCTCGCACCCGTCCGACTACAACGTTATGCTCGACCTGCAGAAGAAGGCGACGGGCACCGACAAGGACAAGGCGCAGACCGTCATCGACAACATGCGCTACGGCCTCATTCCGAGTGGCCCCGACGGCAAACGCGCCGTCGTGTTCGGCGGCTCGAACATTCACATCCTGAAGCCTGAATACGTCGAAGGCGGCAAGGTGGACGAGCCGGCCGCAAAGGCTATCATCTGCATGTGGACCAGCCCCGAATGGTCGCTGAAGATGGCGTATGCCGGCTCGAATCCGGGCAACCTCAACGGCTTCAAGACCAAATGGATGAAAGAACGTCTGGACAACATCAAGTTCCTCGATGTCACGACCTCGATGCTGCCATACGGCATCCCGTTCCCCGCGCTGCCGCAGTCCCCCGAGATCATGAACATCATTGTCCCGGATATGCTGCAGAATGCCCTGACCGGAGCGATGACCGTCGACCAGGCGGCGGACGACGCGGCCAAGAAGGTGAAGGACCTGATGGGCGGACTCTAGTCCGCGCCTGAGCTGCCATCTGACCGGCTGCGCCGCTCGTGCAGCCGGTTCGTTCCGAAGAATAAGGGCACGCCACAGTGACGATCGTGACCGGCAAGACCGAGGCTCGCCGAAGATTGCAACCCGGTAGGTCCGGCGTGCCGCGGAAGATATGGAAGCATCGAGCGGACTACGCGTACGTGCTCCCCGCGATCGCCGTGATGCTCATCGTCATCGCCTATCCGATCTACTACACGGTCGAGCTGTCGTTCTTCAAGACGCCGCCTGGCCTGCAGCTGCGCGACAAGAGTTTCATCGGCTTCGACAACTACACGACCATCCTCACCAGCGAGGTGTTCTGGAAGGTCACCTGGAACACTTTGATCTGGACACTGGGATCCACTCTTATTTCCTTTGTCCTGGGGTTTGGCGCCGCGCTGGCGCTTCACCGCGACTTTGTCGGCCGCGGCGTCTTGCGCGCTATCCTGATCATTCCCTGGGTCATCAGCGCGGTTGCCGCCTCCTATATCTGGAAGTGGATCTACCATTCGGACTTCGGGATCATCGGCGCGGTGCTGGTCGGCCTCGGATTGGCCGACCGGCCGCCGAATTTCATCGACAACGTCTCTACGGTGCTGCCCTCACTGATCGTCGTCAATATCTGGCGCGAGTTTCCGTTTGCCATGATCATGATGATGGCCGGCCTGCAGACAGTCCCCGAGCAGTTGCTGCGCGCCGCGGAAGTCGACGGGGCCAATGCATGGCAGCGCTTCTGGCACGTCACTTTCCCGCACTTGCGCAACGTCTCGACGGTGACCATCCTGCTGCTCGCTGTCGCCAACTTCAATTCCTTCATCATCCCGTGGATCATGACCGGTGGCGGGCCGTCGAACGCATCGCATATCTGGATCACGCACATTTATGAACTCGCTTTCGGCCGGCAGCGCTGGGGCGTTGCATCGGCCTATTCGGTGCTCCTGTTCCTCATGCTGATGACGCTGGGCTATTTCTACGTCCGTGCGTTAAGCGGCAACGAGCGGAAAGAAGGGAGCTCATGAGCACGATTGCCGAGACAGCCCCTCGAGGCCGGACCCGTCGCCGTATGCGCGTCGACGGATGGCGGTGGGCCGGGCGCATCTTCCTCGTGTTCATGCTGCTTTACACCGCGCTGCCGATGATCTGGATGCTGATCACCTCGATCAAGTCAGGGTTCGCGGCGACGCAATTCCCGCCGCAATGGTGGCCGGACGAGCCTACCCTCGCCAGCTACCAGAAGCTGCTCGATCCGCAAAACAGCGTCGGCCAGGACTTCTTGCGCTTCTTCTGGAACAGCGTTTTCGTCTCGACCATGACGACAATCCTCTCGGTGATCGTGGCTGTCCCGGCGGCCTATGCGTTTTCGCGCTTCAGTTTTCCGGGCCGGAACTTCCTGTTCTTCGCCGTGCTGCTGCGCAACATGTTCCCGGCGGTGATTTTTCTCGTGCCGCTCTTCATCCTAATGCGGGCGATCGGGCTGGTGAACACGCACGGTTCCCTGGTTCTCACCTATCTCACCTTCGGCCTGCCGCTGGCGATCTGGCTGCTGAAGGGGTTCTACGACAACATCCCGGTGCAGCTCGAGCAGGCGGCACGCATCGATGGAGCGACGCGCTTCCAGGCCTTCATCCTGATCGTGATGCCTCTCTCGACGCCGGGGATCATCGCCACCGCGATCTATTCCTTCATCGGCGCCTGGAACGAGTACATCTACGCCTACACCTTCCTCTCCAAGAACGATCAATTGACCCTGCCGGTCGGCATCCAGCGCTTCTTCTCGGAAAACACCACGGACTTTCCAGGCCTGATGGCGGCCAGCTTCATGATGAGCGTGCCCGTCGTGGTGCTGTTCCTCGTCCTGCAACGATACTTCGTACGCGCCCTTACAGAAGGCGCGGTCAAGCACTAGGGAGTTGCCGATGGCCCACGTGGTCCTCAGAGATCTCGTCAAGACCTACGGCGGCTTCAAGGCTGTCAACGACGTTTCGCTGACGGTCAACGACGGCGAGTTCGTCGCGCTCGTCGGCCCTTCAGGTTGCGGCAAGACAACCACGCTCAATCTCGTCGCGGGGCTGATCCCGATCACATCGGGCGACATCGTCATCGGGGAACGAGTGGTCAACGATCTCGACCCCAAGGACCGGGACATCGCAATGGTGTTCCAGAACTACGCCCTCTATCCGCAAAAGTCGGTCTACAAGAATCTGGCGTTCCCGCTGCAGATGCGCAAACTGCCCCGGGACGAGATCGACAAGAAGGTCAAGGAAGCTGCGCGAGTGCTCGACATGACGCACCTGCTCGAGCGCAAGCCGCGCGAACTTTCGGGCGGGCAGCAGCAGCGTGTGGCGCTCGGCCGTGCCCTCGTCCGCGACCCCGCTGTGTTCCTGATGGACGAGCCGCTCTCCAACCTCGATGCCAAACTGCGCGTGCAGATGCGGTCGGAGATCAAGCGTTTCCACCAAGACCTCAAGGCTACGATCATCTACGTGACGCACGACCAGCTTGAAGCGGTGACCATGGCCGACAAGATGGCGGTGATGAACGGCGGCCTGCTGCAGCAGTACGATTCACCGGCGCAGGTCTTTGCCCATCCGGTGAACATGTTTGTTGCCAGCTTCATCGGCAGCCCGGCAATGAGCCTCATTCCGCTGGAGGCATCCACGGCAAACGGCAACACCGTTCTGACTGGCGCGGAGGGCTGGAGTCTTGAGCTCTCGCCGCGCAACGCCCAGAAGGTTGCAAGAGCAACGACCAGGAAAGTCGTGCTGGGCGCACGTCACTCGACGATCAAGCTCCTCAAGAGCGCGGTGCCAGGCAGCGTCCCGGCCAAGGCCTACACGGTGGAGCCGACCGGAGACGTCACCTTCGTGCAGGCGCTCCTGTCCGGCGCCATCGTCAACGTCAGCGTGCCGCCGAACATTGCCATCGCCCCCGACGAGCGGATCTGGCTCGAGTTCGACCAGGAGCGGATGCATCTGTTCGACGGCGAAACTGAAATGGCCCTCAAGGCCGACTGAGAAGATGGGGTCGTTTGGGATGGGGCCGGATGACTACGAGGCTTAAGATCACCGCGATCAAGCCCTATCCAGTGTGGATAGGAACGCGCAACCAGATGCTCGTCAAGGTCGAGACCGACCAGGGCATCTTCGGCTGGGGCGAGAGCGGCTTGAGCGGTCGCGAGAAAGCCGTGGCCGGTGCGGTCGAGCATTACCGCGAGTTTCTTATCGGACGCGACCCGATGCAGATTGGCCGGATCTGGCAGGAGGTTTATCGCAGCCAGTACTTCGAAGGCGGGCGGGTTCTGCAAGCGGCGATTTCCGCCATCGACATCGCCCTGCACGACATCAAGGGCAAAGCGCTGGGGGTTCCGGTTTATGAGCTGCTAGGCGGCAAGCAGCGCGACCGCATCCCTACCTTCGCCTCGACCGGAGATGAGGCCGAGGGCGATGTTGCCATCGAGTGAGCCAGCGAACTGCGCGCGCAGGGATGGCAGGCGATCCGCTTCTTCCCCGTCGGGCAAAACAGCGGGGACATCTTCGAGCCCCGCGAGTCGATCGGCGCTACCGCGAAGATGCTGAACAAGGCGCGCGAGGCGCTGGGCGACGAGGTCGTCCTCGGCCTCGACTATCATCATCGGCTGTCGGTGGCAGAGGCGGCGAGCTTCTGCAACAAGCTCGGCCGCGGCGTGCTTGATTTCCTCGAGGAGCCGATACGGGACGAGACACCGGAGGCCTACGAATCCCTGCGCACGATGACCGACATCCCCTTTGCCATCGGTGAGGAATTCGCCAGCAAGTGGCAGTTCCTGCCCTACATCGAGCGCGGTATCCACCAGTTCAACCGGCTCGATGTTTGCAATGTCGGCGGGCTTACCGAGGCGATGAAAGTCGCTGGCTGGAGCGAGGCCCACTATGTGGATCTGATGCCGCACAATCCCCTTGGTCCGGTGTGCACTGCCGCCACCGTGCATCTGGCGTCCGCGGTACCCAACTTCGCGTGGCTCGAGACCAGGGAGCCCGAAAAAAAGCTGGGCTTCGACAATTCCGACTTCTTCCCCGTGCAACCACGGCTCGACGGCCCCTATTATCCGGTCGGCGATCTGCCGGGGCTCGGCGTCGAGGTCAACGAAGCGGCGGTCCAGTCGGAGAGTTTCCGTTTCTGGGAAGCGCCTCACCTCAAGCGCCGCGACGGTTCTGTCACCAACTGGTAGTTCCATTTCAACCGGAGTCCATAATGACGCACACCTCCAACATCACGCGGCCGCCCAAAGACCTGATTGATGCGCTAAGGGAGATCGGCGCCGCGACGGTTGCCGGCACGCTTGGGCATATGGGCTTCCGCAATCCGCACATGGTCGGTCCGGTGGCGCAGAACCACGGGAAGTCGATCGTCGGGCCGGCGCTGACGCTGCAGTTCATGCCGCAGCGGCCGGACCTGTTCACCGAGGGCGAATATGCCGATCCGGAGACGCAACTGCACCGGCACGTGCTCTATCATGCGCAGGCGGGCGATGTGGTCGTGGTCGACGCGCGCGGCGACATGAGTTCGGGCGTCTTCGGCGATATGATGTCGACGTATTTCAAGGGCAGAGGTGGCGCCGGCATCGTCATCGATGGATGCATGCGCGACCGGCCCAATGTTGAAAAGCTCGATCTGCCCCTATGGCTGCGCGGCTGGACGCCCAACTACCATGTACAAACCAGCATCTATCCGAACGCCGTCAACGTTCCGATTGCCTGCGGTGGTGTCACGGTGATCCCCGGCGACATCATCGTCGCCGACGACGACGGGGTGGTGGTGCTTCCCGTCGCAATGGCCACGAAGGTAATCGAAGAATCGCAGAAGCATCACGATTGGGAGGAGTTCTCGCGAATGAGGCTCCTGGAGGGTGCGCCACTGCAGCGCTACTATCCGCTGCATGATGATGCCCGCGGCGAATATGAGGAGTGGCGCAAAACCAATCGCCTGGTGGATTGACTTGGAATCACCCGGGCACGGGCGCCTGTTTGCGGCAGGATTTTCGTTCGCGGATCAGCGGAGGTCGGTGCATGAACGCCGAGACAAAGCCCGTCTACGACCCCCAGCAACTGGAGCCGTTGCTGATTTCGCGGCAGCATGCAGGCGACGTCGACGGCATGACCGCCCTGTTCGAACCGGATGCGGTGGTCGACTGTGGTGGCGGACGCTTGCTGCGCGGCAGGGAGGCCATTCGCGGCTACTATCTTGAAATCGCCGCGTCGGGACGAAAGTTCGCCGTGGGCGAGCAGCAGCCGGCGCTCATTTGCGGCGATCTTGCCCTCACATCGACCCGTCTTCCCGGCGGTGACGTCACCAGCGAAGTTGCCCGGCGGCAAAGCGATGGCAGCTGGCTTTGGGTGATCGACCGCTATTCCGTCACCTGAGGCGTTTGACCCGGCCGAACTGTGGATGTCCGTCATTTCCGGAGCGCATCGCAAAACAAGACCGCGCCGCAACAGCGCGAGATCTTGCAAAACAGTCAAGGCAACAGGCGTCTATCGCCGCAGCGCGTGCACGCTTGCCGTGCTTTCGCCGGGCACCGGCAACGCCATGTCATCATCGAGAAGACGCGTGATGCGGGCAAAGCCAGTGAACGCTTTCCTTGCTTCCTCGGCCGACATCTGGCCCGACAAGGCGGCCGAGCAACAATTCAGCGCGCACTGATAAACCGGACCGCGCCGTCCCGTCGGCCATTTCCGCAAGAACATCATGGCTTCGGCAACACTATCGATTTCTTCCACAGGGTGTCCTTCCCCGCGCGAAATCCGCACGGGCGAAAAGAAATGCAACTGATCCATCGTTTCCTCCCGGTCGACCGCAATGCGCTCGATCGAACCCCACCAAACTCCCGAATGGGCGTTTGGTTCCAGAAAAAAGAAGATTCGGCATAAGAAAGCTTGGGGGCCAAGAAACGGTCAGCCTTCGGCCCTGGTTTCTCGCGACAAAATCGACGGAATTCGAATCACCGTTGCAGGCGGCCCACCATCGCGCCCGTCGATAATCGCAGTTCTCATTGAATATCTTTAAGGCCAAAGCCGGCAAATAGGTTGCTTGTCGGTTCCCCCGCGTCAGGCTTAACCTGCGCGGCCAACGCGCGAAAGTGCGTGGTCATCAAGGGGAGGACATTGCAATGACAATACAGGGTGCTTCACCTGATCTGTACAACGAGGATCTGGCTCCGGCCAAAGTTCGAAACTGGGGACCATTCTCGATCTTCAACGTCTGGACGTCGGACGTTCACAGCCTCTGGGGTTACTACCTGGCTGCCAGCCTGTTTCTGTTCTGCGGCGGTTTCGTCAACTTCATCATCGCCATCGGCATCGGCTCGCTGGTCATCTACGCGCTGATGAACATGGTCGGCTATGCCGGCGTGAAGACCGGCGTGCCCTACCCCGTGCTTGCCCGCGCCTCTTTCGGCATCTGGGGCGCCAACATACCGGCGCTGGTGCGCGCGGTGGTCGCCTGCTTCTGGTATGGCGCACAGACTGCCGCCGCCTCCGGCGCGATCGTGGCGCTTTTGATCCGCTCGCAATGGTTTGCCGATTTCAACGCCAACACGCATTTCCTCGGCCATACCGGCCTGGAGGTGATCTGCTTCGTGGTCATCTGGGCGCTGCAACTGCTGATCATCCAGAACGGCATGGAAACGGTGCGCCGCTTCCAGGATTGGGCAGGACCGGCGGTCTGGGTGATGATGTTGATCCTGGCGATCTATCTCTGCGTCAAATCCGGGAGATTTGCCTTCACCAGCGACATCCCGATGGACGTGCTGCTGGACAAGACCAAGGACGCGGGCGTGCCGGGCACGCCGGGATCGTGGACGTCGCTGTTTGCGGTGGCGGCGATCTGGGTCACCTACTTTTCCGCGCTTTATCTCAATTTCTGCGATTTCGCCCGCTACGCGCCGGACAAGGCATCGCTGCGCAAGGGCAACATCTGGGGCTTGCCGATCAACCTCATCCTGTTTTCGCTGGTCGCCGGTGTCACCACCATTGCCGCCTTTGACGTCTATGGCGAAGTGCTGCTGCATCCCGACCAGATCTCGGCGAAATTCGACAGCTGGTTCCTGGCAGCGCTCGCAGCCTTGACCTTTGCCGTGGCAACCCTCGGGATCAACGTTGTGGCAAATTTCGTCTCGCCGGCCTTCGACTTCTCCAACGTCTTTCCCAGGCAGATCGACTTCAAAAAGGGCGGCTATATCGCAGCCGTCATCGCGCTCGTGCTCTATCCCTTCGCACCGTGGGAAGGCAGTGCCGCTTCCTTCGTCAACGTCATCGGCGCGACGATGGGGCCGATCTTCGGCGTGATGATGGTCGACTACTATCTGATCCGGAAGGGTGAGGTCGACGTCGAGGCGCTCTATCGCGAGGACGGCGAGTTCCGCTTCCAGGGCGGTTGGCATGTCAACGCCTTCATCGCCGCCGGCATCGGCGCCATCTTCTCGTCGATCCTGCCGAACTTCACCAACTGGCTGCCATCCTGGTGGGGCGTCTATGGCTGGTTCTTCGGCGTGGCGATCGCCGGCATCATCTACTATGTGCTGCGCACCGCCGCTTTGGGCGCAGGCGCCAAGACCGCAAAGGCTTGAAAATGAGGCAGTAGGCAGTAGGTGCTAGGGAGTAGAGAACCGCTTCACTACTGCCTACTGCCTACTGCCTACTGCCTACTGCCTACTGTCCACCATCTCGGCCAGTTTGCGCACCGTGTTCCAGTTGCGCGAGGTGCCGACACCCAGGCGCTTGTGGCTGGTCGCCGTCAGAAGCCGGGAACTGGGTGTGGCACGCGAGAAGACAATCCAGATATCGCCGCCGACGGCCTGCATCTTTTCGTCCTTGCCGACATAGGATTTGAGCGCCGTGATAGCGTCGTCGGGCACGGGCTGGCGCATCACCCGCACCGCCACCTGGTCGCCTGCCTCGGCGGATTCGTCGGGGAACGGATTGCCGGCGGCAAGCGTCAGCCAGTCCTCGGCACAACGCACGATGATGTCGACATGGCGGCCGAAGGTTTTTTCGAAGGCAACTTCCAGCCGTTGTTCCAGATCGGCGACGTTCGTTGCCGGCGCCTCGAAGACCAAGTTGCCGGTCGCCACCAGCGTGCGCGGGTTCTTCAGCCCGAGCACTTCGGCCATCGCCTTGAGGTCGGCCATGACGACCCGTCGCCCCTCACCCAGGGTGATGCTGTAGAGCAGCGAGACATAAGTCCGCATCATCCGCCGGCCTGTGCAACTACACCAGCCGGCTCTGTTCCACCGCCGCCTCGATGAAACTGGCGAACAGCGGATGCGGGTCGAGCGGCCGGCTTTTCAGTTCCGGGTGATACTGCACCCCGATGAACCACGGATGATCGGGGTACTCGACCGTTTCCGGCAGCACGCCGTCGGGCGACATACCGGCGAAGACCAGGCCGCAATCCTCGAGCCGCTCCTTGTAGTCGACATTGACCTCGTAGCGGTGGCGGTGGCGCTCGGAAATCTGCGTGTCGCCATAGATCTCGGCAATCTTGGACCCTTTGGCGAGCTCAGCCTGATAGGCACCGAGCCGCATCGTACCGCCGAGGTCGCCGGTCTCGCGGCGCTTCTCCAGCATGTTGCCCTTCAGCCATTCGGTCATCAGGCCGACGACCGGCTCCTTGGTCGGGCCAAACTCGCTCGACGATGCATCTTCGACGCCGGCCAGCGACCGCGCCGCTTCGATGCAGGCCATCTGCATGCCGAAGCAGATGCCGAAATACGGCACTTTTCGCTCACGCGCAAACTTCGCCGCCAGGATCTTCCCTTCCGCGCCGCGTTCGCCAAAGCCACCGGGAACCAGGATGCCATGCACCTTTTCCAGCCAGGGCGTCGGGTCCTCCTTTTCGAAGATCTCCGATTCGATCCAGTCGAGCTTGACCTTGACGTGGTTGGCCAGGCCGCCATGCGACAGAGCCTCGATCAGCGATTTGTACGCATCCTTGAGGCCGGTATATTTGCCGACCACGGCGATGGTGACCTCGCCTTCCGGATTGTGGATGCGGTTGGACACCGCCTGCCAGGGCTCCATGCGCGGCTTCGGCGCCGGATCGATGCCGAAAGCGGCCAGCACTTCCGAATCGAGCCCTTCCTTGTGGTAGGCCATCGGCACATCGTAGATATGCGGCACGTCGAGCGCCTGGATCACGGCACTTTCGCGCACGTTGCAGAACAGCGACAATTTTCTGCGCTCTTCCTTGGGAATGGCGCGGTCGGCGCGGACCAGCAGGATGTCGGGCGCGATGCCGATGCCGCGCAGTTCCTTGACCGAATGCTGGGTCGGCTTGGTCTTCAGCTCGCCGGCCGTCGGGATGTAGGGCATCAGCGTCAGATGGACGTAGACGGCGTTGTTGCGCGGCAGGTCGTTGCCGAGCTGGCGAATGGCCTCCAGGAACGGCATCGCCTCG
The DNA here is from genome assembly GCF_040321735.1 of Mesorhizobium sp. M0293. NCBI lineage: Bacteria > Pseudomonadati > Pseudomonadota > Alphaproteobacteria > Hyphomicrobiales > Phyllobacteriaceae > Mesorhizobium > Mesorhizobium sp. M0293. The sequence continues at coordinate 32,219 of NZ_JAMYSA010000003.1, read as the reverse complement.
ATGTCGCCGACCGTACCGCCGATCTCGCACAGCACGAAATCATAGTCGTCATTGCCGTTGAGGACGAAATTCTTGATCTCGTCGGTGACGTGCGGAATGACCTGCACGGTGGCGCCTAGATAATCGCCGCGCCGCTCGCGCTCGATGATGTTCTTATAGATGCGGCCGGTGGTGATGTTGTCCTGCTGATTGGCGGAGCGGCCTGTGAAGCGCTCGTAATGGCCAAGATCAAGATCGGTTTCCGCACCGTCGTCAGTAACGAAAACCTCGCCATGCTGATACGGCGACATCGTGCCCGGATCGACATTGAGGTAGGGATCGAGTTTTTTGATGCGTGCGCGATAGCCTCGCGCCTGCAGGAGAGCCCCAAGGGCCGCTGCGGCTATGCCTTTTCCAAGTGAGGAAACCACGCCGCCTGTGATGAATACATATCGCGCCATGGGAGTCATCGCTTAACGCGGCCGGATTGATTCCGCCAGAGAAAAAACCGCCGCGAAGGTTTTTTCCCAAGAAGGCGCTCGGACCATGATCCCGAAAAGTGAGATCCGGTTTTCGGATAAGATCGTGGTCAAACAAGCCCGGCCCGTTCGATAGGGACCGGATCAGGCCTAGGGAAAAACAAAAGGGCCGGCTGAGCCGGCCCTTTCGGCAGGATGACGAAAACGTCAGATGATGACGACTTTGGTGCCTACCCTGACGCGGCTGTAGAGGTCCATGACGTGTTCGTTGATCATGCGGAAGCAGCCATTCGAGGCGCTGGTTCCGATCGACTGCGGCGCGATGGTGCCGTGGATGCGCAGATGCGTGTCCTTCTTGCCGTCATAGAGGTAGATGGCGCGGGCGCCGAGCGGGTTCTGGCCACCGCCGGGCATGCCGTCCTTGTACTGGCCATAATGCTTCGGCTCGCGTTTCTGCATGTCCAGCGTCGGGATCCAGCGCGGCCATTCCTGCTTATCGCCGACCGCTACCGTGCCCTTGAACTGCAGGCCTTCGCGGCCGACCGCAATGGCGTAGCGGCGAGCAGTCGAAGACGATTCGACGAGGTAGAGGCGCCGCGCGCTGGTGTCGATGACGATGGTGCCGGCGTCATAGCCGCTGAATTCCACGTCTTGCGGCACGAATTCAGGCTTCACCTTGAATTGCTTCTTGGCTTCCTTCTTGGCGAGAACCTGATCGAGAGCTCGCGTCTCGGGAAGATAGCTCATCGACGAGCCGGATGAGGTGCCGCCGAAAAGACCGGCGAACAGACCACCGCCGCTCGGCTGTTTCTGGCCGATGACCTCGCTGCGCAGCTCGCCATTGTTGCCGGTCAAGGCGACATTCATGGCTTCGGCCGGAAGCGGCTCGGCCGATTGGATCGGCTCGATTGGCTCGATTGGCTCGACGATCTTGGCAACCTGCTTCTTGGCCGGCTTGGCGTCGGCCACTTCGGTTGCCGCGCTCTTGCCCTTCTTGGCGAGGAACGCCTGCCGTTCAGTGTCGGCCTTGGCCTTGGCTGCCGCGCGCATCGCCAGTTTCCTGGCTTCGAGCGCCTTTGCTTTGGCTGCTTCCTTGTCGGCAACGATCTTGGCCTCGATCTTCTTGATCTGGGCGAGGTCGTCCGGTGTAGGGTTTTTCTTCTTCTTCAGAAGCTTCAATTGCGACGCATCACTCTTGACGGCGACATTGATGGCGCCGGTTTTCTCAACTGAAGGTGCGGCCATATTTGCCGGCGCGCCGGCGAAGGCTGGAGAACTCATGCCGATTGCGGCGCAAAGTCCCAGGAAAATGAAGCTGCGAAGCTGCATGGCGAAGATCCGATCGTTCTATGCTTGTTGCCCACGGCGTCGCCCAGCGCCCCCCAAGGGCGCCGGAAATGCCGCGCGCAATCTATAGTCGAATTAGCGCGGACGCCTCAAGCGGGAGGCCGCGCCTCACCCGGTTGAATCTTCGTGATTGTGCTGCATTTGCCGCGACTGTGTTCAAACGACCACATATCGCGGCTACAGGCGCCGGTGACTACTGGTTCGGGACCTGCGGGGTCGCCGGTGCGGCAGGAGTGGTGCCGCTGGTCGCCGGCGGCGTCGAACCGGCAGGTGCCGGCGTCGGGGCGGTCGCCGGAGCCGCGGCGTCGTTGCCGGACGGCGGCGTCGGCGTGGCGTTGCCTGCGGGCGCCGGGGTGGTCGTGCCGGGCAATTGGTTGAGCACGCCCTTGCCGGCACCATCCGATGTCGCCGGCACGCGGTCGAGGATGTCGATCGGCTTCTCGCCGTAGCGGGCGACGATCGACAGTGTCAGGGACGTTGCGAAAAAGGCCGCTGCCAGGATCGCCGTCGCACGCGTCAGCGCATTGGCAGCGCCGCGCGCGGTCATGAAGCCGGATCCGCCACCGATGCCAAGGCCGCCGCCTTCGGAACGCTGCAGCAGCACCACGCCGACAAGGGCGAGCACGACCATGAGATGGATGACGATCAGTACGGTTTCCATAGTTTATCCTGGCAAGGCCTTGCCCGGCCGCGGACACGACCGGTGAATTGGAGGCGGCTCAATACAATGCTTTGATGGCATTTCCAAGCCCGTGGCCGGAATATGGGAAGCAACGCCTTCTTTGCAACGATTTCCAGCGCCGGGAGCCCCGTCCAGCGTGGCGAATATCTTCAACCGATATTGCGATAAGCCTCGGCGATGGCGAGAAAATCCGCCGCCTTCAGGCTGGCGCCGCCGACCAGCGCGCCGTCGACATTCCTGACGCCGAGCAGTTCGACCGCGTTGGAGGGCTTGACCGAGCCGCCATAGAGAATGCGCACCTTCGCCGCGACGCTGCCGAGCTTTTCCGACAGCTTTTCGCGGATATGTGCGTGTGCTTCGGCAACATCGGCCGCGGTTGGCGTCAGGCCGGTGCCGATCGCCCATACCGGCTCATAGGCAATGATGGTGTTGGACGGGGTGGCGCTTGGCGGCACCGAGCCGTCGACCTGCCGCGACAGTACGTCGAGCGTGGCGCCCGCTTCACGCTGCTGCTGCGTCTCGCCAATGCAAATGATGGCCACAAGCCCGGCACGCCAGGCGGCGGAAGCCTTGGCCTGGACCGTCGCGTCATCCTCGCCGCGCTGCTCGCGGCATTCTGAATGGCCGACGATCACATGGCTGGCGCCGGCATCCCTAAGCATTTCCGCCGAGATGCAACCGGTATAGGCGCCGCTCTCCTTGGTGTGGCAATCCTCACCGCCGGCATGCACCGGCGTGCGCGACAGGATCTCCGCGGCGTGGGCAAGCAGGGTTGCGGGAACGCAAACCAGCGCTTCGGTCTCCGCATCGAGTCCACTCATGAAACCGTTGCCGATCATCCTGAGCTCGTTGAGCGAGGCGCTGGTGCCGTTCATTTTCCAGTTGCCGGCGACGAGCGGGCGAATTCCTGGTGTCATGGGTTTGCTTCTCCGGGCGACATCGGGGTCTGGCCCTCACTACCAAAATCAGGCCACAAAGCAATCGACAGTGGACCGGAAGGGCGCTATTGCGCTTGTTTCAGACTCGGCGCATGCGAAAATGCGCATAAATCGGAAGTAAAAATGCTTGGTATATTGAGAAGCGCGGCAGGCACCTGGGTCGCGAAAGGGCTGTTGGTGCTGCTGGTGCTCAGCTTTTTGGTCTGGGGCGTTTCCGGACGGCTGATGGGCGGTCTCGCCGGCCATGATTCGGTCATAACCGCTGGTGGCACCAAGGTGTCGATCAACGAATACCGTCTCGCCTATGATCGCCAGCTCGCCGTCATGTCGCAGCAGTTCGGCCAGCGTCTCAGCCACGAACAGGCAAAGGCACTCGGTGTCGACAACCAGGTGCTGGCGCAGCTCGTCTCGGGTGCCGTTCTCGACGAACAGGCACGCAAACTGGGCCTCGGACTTTCCAAGGACCGGCTGGCCGAGCTGACGCGCGAAGACCCGGCCTTCAAGGGCCCGGGCGGCCAGTTCGACCGCAGAACGTTCGAATACATGCTGCAGCAGATTGGCATGCGGCCGGCGGATTATCTGAAGAACCGTGCCCAGGTGGCGGTGCGCCAGCAGATCGTCGAGGCGGTCTCGGATGGCCTCAAGGCTCCGGACACTTTCTTCAAGGCGGTTGCGCTCTATCGCGGCGAAGACCGCACCATCGACTATTTGACGCTGCCCAAGGCACTGGTCGAGCCGATCGCGCCGCCGTCCGACAGCGTGCTTTCGACCTATTTCGAGGCCAACAAGAAGACATACGCGGCGCCCGAATACCGCAAATTCTCCTATGTCCGCCTTGAACCGGTCGACATCATGGATACGACCGCCGTCACCGACAGCCAGGTCAGCGACGACTACAACAAGAACAAGGCGCGCTACACCACGCCGGAACTGCGCACCATCGAGCAGCTTGTTTTCAAGACGCCGGATGCGGCCAAGGCCGCGCTCGATTCGCTCAAGGCAGGCGCAACCTTCGACAAGCTCGTCACGGCGGAAGGCAAAACCCCGGCCGATACGCTGCTCGGCACGCTGTCCAAGGACAAGATCGCCGACAAGGCTGTCGCCGATGCGGCCTTCGCCCTCAATGCCAATGAAGTCAGCCAGGTCGTGCAGGGTGCCTTTGGCCCGGTGCTGCTGCGCGTCACCGAGATCAAGCCAGAGGTGGTGAAGCCGCTGACCGAAGTGTCCGATCAGATCCGCAAGGACCTGGCGCTGGGCGAGGCAAGCCGCATCCTGCTGGACGTGCGTGACAATTACGAAGACGCCCGCGCCGCCGGCAGTTCGCTGGCCGACGCCGCCACCAAGCTGAAGCTGAAGATCGTCACCATCGACGCCATCGACCGTAGCGGCCTGAGGCCCGACGCCAGCATCGTTAAGGACCTGCCGCAATCACCGGAGTTGATCAAGGCTGTCTTCGACGCGGAACCCAACACCGAAAACGATGCCTTGACCACGGCGGACAACGGCTTCGTTTTCTATGAGGTGGCCTCCATTACGCCGGCTCGTGACCGGACGCTGGACGAGGTTCGTCAGAAAGTCGTCGCCGACTGGACGGCGGCGGAGACGACCAAGCGGCTTGCGGCCAAGGCTGACGAGCTCGAAAAGCGCCTCAAGGCCGGCGCCACGCTCGACGTCATCGCCGGCGAACTGAAGCTGGAAAAGCAGACCAAGCGCGGCGTCAAGCGCGAGGCCGACGATGTCGATTTCGGCAAGGAAGGCGCGGCAGCGATGTTCGGCGTCGGCGAAGGCGGCACCGGCCTGATCCCCTCGCCCACCGGCGACGGACAGATCCTGTACAAGGTCGCCGAAGTGTTCGAGCCCGCCGGAGCCGATGCCAGTTCGGTGCCGGACGATGCGCAGAAATCCTTCACCTCCGGCATGTCTGACGACCTGCTCGACCAACTGGTGGCGCAGCTGCAGACGCAATACGACGTTCGCATCGACCAGGCCGCCGTTGCCCAAGCCTCGACAAGATGAGCGCGCTGAAAACCCATATCGCCAAGGTCGCGACCGGAAGCGCGCTTTCCTTCGAGGAAGCGCGCGAGGCCTTCGACATCATCATGTCGGGTGACGCAACTCCCGGCCAGATCGGCGGCTTCCTGATGGCGCTGCGCGTACGCGGCGAGACGGTGAGCGAGATTTCCGGCGCCGTCGCCACCATGCGCGCCAAGATGCTGCGCGTCGACGCGCCGGACGGCGCCATCGATATCGTCGGCACGGGCGGCGACAATTCCCACAGCGTCAACATTTCGACGGCGTCGGCTTTCGTCATTGCCGGCAGCGGTGTGCCGGTCGCCAAACACGGCAATCGCGGCCTGTCATCGCTGACAGGGGCGGCCGACGTGCTGGTTGCACTCGGCGTCAAGATCGACATATCGCCCGAGTTTATCGGTCGTTGCATCCACGAGGCGGGCGTCGGCTTCATGTTCGCGCCCGCGCACCATCCGGCGATGAAGCATGTCGGTCCGACCCGCGTCGAACTCGGCACTCGCACCATCTTCAACCTGCTCGGGCCCCTCTCCAACCCGGCCGGCGTCAAGCGGCAGATGGTCGGTGTGTTCCTGCCGGAATGGATCCTGCCGGTGGCCGAGACGCTGAAGGCGCTGGGCGCCGAGCATGCCTGGGTTGCCCATGGCGACGGCTATGACGAGATCACCACCACCGGCGAGACACAGGTCGCCGAACTGATCGGCGGCGAGATACGCAGCTTCACCCTGACCCCTGAAGCGGTTGGGTTGGCGCGCCACAGCAAGGATGAATTGCGCGGCGGCGACGCGGACTACAACGCCAAGGCATTGCGCGATATGCTGGGCGGGGCTGCCGGTGCCTATCGCGACACAGTGCTGATGAATGCCGGTGCCGGGCTGGTGGTGGCCGGCAAGGCGACGACGCTTGGCGACGGCATCGTGACGGCGGCGCAAGCCATCGACAGCGGCCGGGCGCTGCAGGTGCTCGACAGGCTGGTCGAGATTTCGAACGGATAGAACGTGTCTGACATTCTTCGCAAGATCGAGGCCTATAAGCGCGACGAGATCGCTGCCGCAAAGGCACGCGTGCCGCTCGCCGAGATCAAGGCGCGAGCGAAGGACGCGGACGCACCGCGCGGCTTTCTTGCCGCACTCGAAGCGAAGCGCAAATCCGGCGCCTTCGCGCTGATCGCCGAGATCAAGAAGGCGAGCCCCTCCAAGGGCCTGATCCGCGCCGACTTCGACCCTCCGGCATTGGCGCAGGCCTATGCCAGGGGCGGTGCTGCCTGTCTTTCGGTACTGACCGATGCGCCGTCTTTCCAGGGCGCGCCCGAATTTCTCACCAGGGCGCGAGCCGCCGTCACCCTGCCCGCGCTGCGCAAGGACTTCTTGTTCGACCCGTATCAGGTCTACGAAGCCCGCGCCTGGGGCGCGGATGCCATCCTGATCATCATGGCCAGCGTCGACGACGCCTTGGCCAGCGACCTCGAATCGACGGCGTTCGAACTCGGCATGGATGCGCTGATCGAAGTGCATGACGAGGCCGAGACGCAGCGCGCGCTAAAGCTGTCGTCGCGGCTGATCGGCATCAACAACCGCAATCTGCGCACATTCGAGACCAGCCTCGACACCTCTGTGCGGCTGGCGACGATGGTGCCGGCCGACCGCTTGCTGATCAGCGAGAGCGGCATCTTCTCGCATGACGATTGCCTCAGGCTGCAAAAGAGCGATATCGGCACCTTTCTGGTCGGCGAGAGCCTGATGCGGCAACGGGACGTCACCACGGCGACCCGCCTGCTGCTGACAGGCAAGGCTTTGGCCGAGGCGATCTGACGATGACATCAGGCCTCACCCATCTCGGCGCGCAGGGCGAGGCCAACATGGTCGATGTCGGCGACAAGGCGGAGACGACACGCACGGCGATCGCCGAAGGCTTTGTCGCGATGCGGCCCGAGACCTTGAAAATGATCCTCGCCGGCAACGCCAAGAAGGGCGACGTGCTCGGCACCGCGCGCATCGCCGGCATCATGGCGGCGAAGAAGACGCATGACCTGATCCCGCTCTGCCATCCGCTGCTTCTGACCAAGGTTTCCGTCGACATCGAGCCGGACCATGCTCTGCCCGGCCTGAAGGTCACGGCACTGGCGCGCGTCACCGGCAAGACAGGCGTGGAGATGGAAGCGCTGACCGCCGCTTCGGTCGCCTGCCTGACCATCTACGATATGGCCAAGGCGGTGGACCGCGCCATGGTCATCTCCGGCATTCGACTGGTCGAAAAGACCGGCGGCAAGTCGGGCGCGTACAAGGCTGGCGCCTGATGGCGCTGGTTCCAATCGCCGACGCGCTCGAGCGCCTGCTCGAGGGTGCGGCACCTTTGGCCGGCGAAAGCGTTCCCCTGTTCGAGGCTGTGGATCGCGTGCTGGCGGAACCGCTTGTTGCGTTGCGTACCCAGCCGCCCTTCAACGCTTCCGCCATGGATGGCTACGCAGTCCGCGCTGTCGATGTGACTTCGGTGCCGTCGAGACTTTCGGTGATCGGCATGGCACCGGCCGGGCGTGGCTTTGATGGCACGGTCGGCCAGGCCCAGGCCGTGCGCATCTTCACCGGCGCGCCGTTGCCTGAAGGCGCCGACACCATCGTCATCCAGGAAAATGTCCGGGATCTCGGCGGCGGCGACATCGAAGTGATCGAACCGACGGCGGAATGGCGTAACATCCGCCGCATCGGCCTCGACTTTTCGAAAGGCGATGTTCTGCTGGAAATAGGCCGCGTGCTCGACCCGGCGGCGCTGTCGCTCGCGGCATCGGCGAACCACCCACGGGTCAGCGTGGTAAAACGGCCGCTGGTCGCCATCATCGCCACCGGCGATGAATTGTTGCCGCCCGGCAGCGAACTTGGGCCGGACCAGATCATCTCATCCAATGCCTATGGCGTTACCGCGACAGCACAATCGGTCGGCGCCCGCGCGCTCGATCTCGGCATAGCCGCCGACCGCAAGGACGCGATTGCTGCCTTGGTGAAAAAGGCGGTCACTGCCGGCGCGGATGTCATAGTCACGCTGGGTGGTGCCTCGGTTGGTGATCACGACCTGATCCATGACGTGCTGACCGGCGAAGGCATGACGCTCGGCTTCTGGAAGATCGCCATGCGCCCCGGCAAGCCGCTGATGTTCGGCCGCCTCGGCGACATCAGATGCATCGGCCTGCCCGGCAACCCAGTGGCAAGCCTGGTCTGCTCGCAGCTGTTCCTGAAGCCGCTGCTGGCGCGGCTCGGTGGCCGCGATCATCGCCCGGACATTCGTCCGGCGCGATTGCGCGCCGCAATGCCGGCCAATGATCTGCGCCAGGACTATGTGCGTGCCGTGGTCAGGGAAGATGACGGCGCGCTGGTGGCGACGCCGTTCGGCATCCAGGATTCCTCGATGCTGAGAATGCTGGCCGACGCCAATGGACTGATCGTGCGGGCGCCGTTTGCCCCCGCTGCGGCCGCAGGCGAAGCTTGCAGCGTTCTGATGCTGCGCTGAAGAAGTTCTGGCAAGCCTTTAATAAAGCTGTGAAAATTTAAATTGGTTACTCCGAGATCAAGGCCCGTGTCAGCGGATGCGCCGGATCGGCAAGCCCGTTGACGATGTCGAAATGATGCCGGTCGGGCTCGACGACGGTGCTGGTCGCCGCGCCGAGGCCGGTCCAAATGTTGGCAAGCAGCGCGTTCTGGCGAAGAAACTCGGCGCGCTCGCCACCACCGGCCCAGCAGGTGATGCGGGCGCCGTCCATGGGTCGCAGCAGCGCCGGACTTTCAGCCAGCGCCTCCTCTTCGTCGATTGCCAGTGCCTTGTTCATCCCGGTGCGCATGAGCGGACGCAGGTCGTGGAGGCCTGAAATCGAAACGACATGGCGTATGCGCCGCGCCACATCGGCCGCCAGAGGCGTTGATATCGTCACCATTCGAGTGGCGAGATGGCCGCCGGCCGAATGTCCGGTCAGCATCAGCGGCCCGTCGATCATTGCCGCTGCCTTGCCGATAGCCGCGCCGATTTCCCCGACTATACCGGCAATGCGTATGTCCGGGCACAGCGTGTAGGACGGCATCGCCACGGCAAAGCCGCTGCTGACCGCGCCATTGGCGAGGTGCGACCACAAACTCTTGTCGGTCTCCAGCCAGTAACCGCCATGGATGACCACCACCAGCCCCTTGGGCGCGGCAGTGGGAAGGAAAAGATCAAGCCGATTGCGCCGCCCGTCACCATAGGCGATGTCGAACTGTGCCCGGCCCTCCACCGAGAGCGCATCACGAAATGCTTGCGCCGGCTCAGCCCACGCGGCCGGCCAGCGGTCGCTACCGGCGATGTTCGCGCCATTGGCATAGGCATCGTCCCAATCGACAACGTGACGTTCGAACATCTGCGCCCTCCACCAAAACGGCATCGCTTCTGAGCTAGCAATGGCCAGCGCAATGCCGTGCGTCAATGCTTCAGAGCCAAAACATTTTAGGCTTGAAACAAATTTCGACTGGTGCGATCCTGCCATGACGAACAGCCGACAAAATGGGAGGTCCGCTGTGCTGCCCCAAACCTGCAGACATCAGCCCTTTCGAGTGGCGACGTCTGAGCAAGGTGCGACTGGCAGAAGCCTCCTCGGGAAAAGTAGGACACCTTCTCCACCACACCGGCCAGACGCCTCGCGCACTGGCCAGGCAGCAGACGGGATAGCGGCGACATGCTTGGGCCTTCAGCGCATATCGACACATTCACACGCGATCACCTGCCGCCTCCGGAGCAATGGCCGGATTTCCTGCTCGACGGCTTTCACTATCCCGAACGTCTCAATGCCGGCGTCGAACTGACCGACAGGCTGGTCGAGAAGGGCCTCGGTGACCACACCGCGCTGATCGGCAATGGCCGCCGCCGCACCTACAAGGAACTGTCCGACTGGACGAACAGGCTGGCCCACGCGCTGGTCGAGAATTACGGCGTCAAGCCGGGCAACCGGGTGTTGATCCGCTCCGCCAACAACCCCGCCATGGTCGCCTGCTGGCTGGCCGCCACCAAGGTCGGCGCCGTGGTTGTCAACACCATGCCGATGCTGCGCGCCGGCGAGCTTGCCAAGATCGTCGACAAGGCGGAAATCACCGTCGCGCTCTGCGATACCAGGCTGATGGATGAGATGACCGCCTGCGTCAAGGGCAGCGCGTTCCTCAAACAGGTCATCGGCTTCGACGGCACCGCCAACCATGATGCCGAACTCGACCGTGCCGCTCTCGACAAGTCGGTTACCTTCACCGCCGTCGACACCGGCCGCGACGATGTCGCGCTTCTCGGCTTCACCTCGGGCACGACAGGCGTGCCGAAGGCGACGATGCATTTCCACCGTGATCTCCTGATCATCGCCGACGCCTACGCCCGCGAAATCCTCCAGGTAACGCCGGACGACATCTTCGTCGGCTCGCCGCCGCTGGCCTTCACCTTCGGCCTTGGCGGGCTCGCCATTTTCCCGCTGCGCTTCGGTGCCGCGGCGACGCTGCTGGAACAGGCGACGCCGCCCAACATGATCCACATCATCGAGACCTATAAGGCGACCGTCTCCTTCACCGCGCCGACCGCCTACCGCGCCATGCTGAAGGCCATGGATGAAGGGGCCGACCTGTCATCGCTGCGCGTCGCCGTTTCGGCCGGCGAGACCTTGCCCGCTCCGGTTTTCGAGGAGTGGACGCAAAAAACCGGCAAGCCGATTCTCGACGGCATCGGCGCCACCGAAATGCTGCACATCTTCATCTCCAACCGTTTTGGCGACATGAAGCCCGCGTCGACCGGCAAGCCGGTGGGCGGTTACGAGGCGCGCATCGTCGATGATGAGATGCGGGAGGTGCCGCGCGGCGCGACCGGCAGGCTGGCGGTGCGCGGGCCGACCGGCTGCCGCTACATGGCCGATGACAGGCAGAAGGAATACGTCCGCGACGGCTGGAACCTCACCGGCGACACTTTCACCCAGGACGAAGACGGCTTCTTTCATTTCGCCGCGCGCTCCGACGACATGATCGTCAGCGCCGGCTACAACATCGCCGGGCCTGAGGTCGAGGCGGCACTGCTGTCGCATCCGGACGTCGCCGAATGCGCGGTGATCGGCGCGGACGATGCCGGGCGCGGCCAGATCGTCGAGGCGCATGTCGTGCTGGTGCAGGGCGTCGCGCCTGACGCGTTGACCACCAAGCGCCTGCAGGACCATGTCAAGGCAACGATCGCACCCTATAAATACCCGCGATCGGTGAAATTCATCGCCGCCCTGCCCAAGACCCAGACCGGCAAGATCCAGCGCTTCCGGCTGCGCACGGAGAAAATCAATTGAGCGAGCCCTACGATCCGGCGTCCGAAGGCGCACAGATGTCGTTCAAGGAGCGCATGTCCTACAGCGACTATCTGCACCTGGAGAAAGTGCTGGAGGCCCAGACGCCGCTGTCGTCGGCGCATGACGAGATGCTGTTCATCATCCAGCACCAGACCTCTGAACTCTGGATGAAGCTCGCTCTGCACGAGATCGGCGCGGCGATCCGTTCCATCCGCGCCGATCGGCTCGAGCCGAGCTTCAAGATGCTGTCGCGCGTTGCCCGCATCTTCGAGCAGCTGAACAACGCCTGGGATGTGCTGCGGACGATGACGCCCAGCGAATACACCGAGTTCCGCGACGCGCTCGGCCAGTCTTCGGGTTTCCAGTCCTGGCAGTATCGTGCCATCGAATTCATGGCCGGCAACCGCAACCTCGCCATGCTCGGGCCGCACAAGCATCGGCCGGATCTCAGCGGGAAGCTGGAGGCAATCCTGGCCGAACCATCGCTCTACGACGAAGCGCTGCTGCTTTTGGCGCGCAACGGATTCGACATCGGTGCCGACGCCAGGCGCACGGACTGGCGTGAGACACGAACCGAGAATGAAGAGGTCCTGGTCGCCTGGCAGACCATCTACCGCGACCCGCAGCGCTACTGGATGTTCTACGAACTGGCCGAGAAGCTGGTCGACTTCGAGGATTATTTCCGCCGCTGGCGCTTCAACCACGTCACCACGGTCGAGCGCATCATCGGCCTGAAACGCGGCACCGGCGGCACGTCGGGTGCATCGTACCTCAAGAAGATGCTTGAGGTCGTGCTGTTTCCGGAGCTGTGGACGGTCCGCACCCGGCTCTGACATCATCGAAATGAGAACAGGCATACCGAGGGGACGCGCTTGTGGCGGAAAACCCTTCGCGAACAACCGAGGATTGACTGACCATGGGTGGAATTCCTGATCTCGCTGCGATCGAAGCGATGGATGCCACGGATCCGCTGCGCGCCATGCGCGATCGTTTCATTCTGCCGGAGGGGGTGATCTATCTCGACGGCAATTCTCTCGGGGCAGCGTCGCATGCCGTTTTCGGCGAGCTGCAGCAGGCGGCTACCAAGGAATGGGCCCAGGATCTCATCCGGGCCTGGAATACGGCCGGATGGTTCGAGATGCCGATCGAACTCGGCGATCAGCTTGGACGCCTGATCGGAGCCGCGGCCGGCCAGACCGTCGTCTGCGATACGACGTCGACCAACATCTACAAGGTGTTGCATGCGGCGATGGAGATGCGGCCCGGCCGGTTGGCCATCGTCGCCGAGGGCGACAGTTTTCCGACCGACCTGTACATCGCCGAAGGCGTGGCCTCGACCCGGGATGGCGCCTTGCTGCGTCTCGCGGGCGTCGACGCACCAACCATTGAAGAACTGATCGACGAAAGCGTCGCGGTGGTACTGGTCAACCACGTCAATTACAAATCGGGTGAACTGCGCGACATGGCGGCGCTGACGCGCAAGGCTCATGCGGCCGGAGCGCTGATCGTCTGGGATCTCTGCCACACCGCGGGCGCTCTGCCGGTCGAGCTCGACCGCGCAAATGCCGATTTCGCTGTCGGCTGCACCTACAAGTACCTCAACGGGGGGCCGGGCGCGCCGGCCTTCATCTATGCCGCCCAGCGCCACCATGGCGAGATCAGCCAGCCACTCAGCGGCTGGTGGGGGCATGCACGGCCCTTTGCCTTCGAACGGGGTTATGTGGCCGGCACCGGCATCCGCCGCTTTCTGTGCGGCACGCAGCCGGTCCTATCGATGCGGGCGCTCAAAGGTGCGCTTGCCATCTGGAACGACGTCGACATGGCGGAATTGCGAAAGAAAAGCGTCGCGCTGACCGAACTGTTCATCCAGCTCGTCGAAGCGAAGTGCGGCGCCTATGGTCTCACGCTGGAGAGCACCCGCGACGCGACCAGGCGCGGCAGCCAGGTGTCGTTCCTTCACGATCATGGCTATCAAATCATGCGGGCGCTGATCGAGCGGGGGGTGATCGGTGACTTCCGCGCGCCATCGACCATCCGTTTCGGCTTCACGCCACTCTATGTCGGCTACAAGGATGTGTGGCTGGCGGTTGAGGTGCTGGAAGACATTCTGCGCACGGGTGCATGGAAGGACCAGCGTTTCGCCGTCAAGGAGGCCGTTACCTGACGCAGCCGTCCCGACGACTGTTGTCGCGCCCTTGCCTATTGGCGGGATGACGGAGGGACGAATTTCCAGCGCACGAATCCGGTCGCCGCTGGTGGACAGCACTGGCATCACCAAATTAACCAAGGTTGGCATTTTGGCTTCGTTTCGTTCACGGCAGACGAATGCACAGAAGGCTGGGAATACCCCGTCGCGGATCCATGGGCAGCTCATGCCAAGCTTGGGCCAGGGATGGGCGGGCAGCCCATTAACCATAACAATTTCAATGCCGGCAAGCGCATTGTGACGGGATGCAGTCGTCGGCGAGGCCCGGCAGCGAGCTGCCAATAATTTCGATCCCCTTAATAAATTCATTAAACTTTAAACAGTTGCGGAACACAACTGGAACAGATAGTGTTTGTTCTGGGTTTGTTTTCTGATTCTGGTTTTAGGTACCCTGGGGGCCGCCATGCTGACACGCAAGCAACACGAACTGCTGATGTTCATCCATGAACGCCTGAAGGAAAGCGGCATTCCGCCATCCTTCGACGAGATGAAGGAGGCGCTCGACCTTGCCTCCAAATCCGGAATTCATCGGTTGATCACGGCTCTGGAAGAGCGCGGCTTCATTCGCCGACTGCCCAACCGGGCACGCGCGCTGGAAGTGCTGCGGTTGCCGGACTCGATCGCGCCCGGCCTCAACGCGGCGAAAAAGTTCTCGCCAAGCGTCATCCAGGGCAGTCTTGGTCAGACTAGTCTCGGTCAGGGCGGCGTTGGCCGACAGATCAAGCCGGCGTCTTCGCGGATGCCTTCGGCCGGCAATGACGACGACGTGGTCTCCGCCGTGTCGATCCCGGTGATGGGTCGTATCGCCGCCGGTGTGCCGATCGATGCCATCCAGCACCAGACGCATTCGATCTCGGTGCCGCCGGACATGATCATGGGCGGCGAGCACTATGCCCTGGAGGTCAAGGGTGACTCGATGATCGAGGCCGGCATCTTCGACGGCGATACCGTCATCATCCGCAATGCCGATACGGCCAGCCCCGGCGAGATCATCGTGGCGCTGGTGGATGAAGAGGAAGCGACGCTGAAGCGGTTCCGCCGCAAGGGCGCCTCGATTGCTCTCGAAGCCGCCAATCCGGCCTATGAAACCCGGATTTTCGGACCCGACAGGGTCAAGGTGCAAGGCAAGCTCGTCGGTTTGATCCGCCGCTACTGAGGCGGCTGCGGTTTAGCCGCTGGCTTCTCGGGTCTCTGGAAGGGCGGCAGTCCCCTCGCCTCACGCGAGAATTTGCGTTGTACATGCCAGGGCCGATATGGCCTGTCCACGGCGAAGCTGATTGTCGCTGGCGTGGTCGCCGATTGGCGATCGAAGAAGACGGCAGCACTGCCTTTGCGAGCCAGTTGCCGTTTGGTGATGACGAGAACCAGTGGGTTGTGACAGGCGTCATAGGCCGTCGCGTCATTGATGACGATCAGGTCGGCGAAACCACAGGCTTTCCAGGTGTCCTTTCGATCCTCGACATAGGCAATGAATGCACCGGACGGATGCCTGGCGAGACAAACGCCTGATGTGCAATAGAACGGCGCTCCCGGCGGCATTTCAGCGGCATCCCTGACGTCGAATTGGCCATCGCCTTCGTTGAACACCTCCGGCATGACGATGGTTTCGGATGTCAGCGCGCGTTTCCAGTTGTCGACGGTGAATTCGTTCGGGCGCGCGCGGCTGACGGCAAGTTCGCCACCGCCGATCGGCAACGCAACCAGCCTTGCGTCCTCCGAGATCAGCACGTCGGGTGTGCGCGTATCCGAGACGGTCAGCAGGCCGGCAAGCGCGAAGGGAAGAGCCGCGAGCCGCAGCCATGTCGTCGCCATCGTCGCGATGACCAGGGCAATCGCCACCAGCAGGACAGACTGCTGAGAAATCAGTCCGACCGCATCGACAGGCGAACGCTCGGAGATCCAGCCCGATATGGCGATCATCAGCGTAAGTCCCTTGCCCATCAGGTAGAGGGCCGGCCAGTCCAACCCAAACGGCATCAGCAACGCGCTGGCGACGGCCAGAAACATGACGACTGTCACGATGGGCATGATGGCCAGATTGGCGAACAGGCTGAGCGGCGACACACGCTGAAAATGCCAAATGGCAAACAGCGCCGTGGCGCCGCCGGCGATGATGGAAGTCATGGAAAGGCCGCCCGCCGCCAGCAGGAATTTTCGCGTCAGGAAACTGGGCAGCGATCGCTTTGGCGGCGGTGGTCTCGCCTTTCCTGCACGATGATCCGCCCAGCCGGCGTAGGCGCCGACGAGTGCGGCGGTCGCGGCGAAGGACATCTGGAAACTCGGGCCGACCACCTCGTGCGGCGACACCACAATGACGGCGATCGCCGAGATCGCCAGATTGCGCATCGTCAGCGCCGCTCGATCGAACAGCACTGCAATCAGCATCACCGCCAGCATGATGAAACTGCGCTCGGCGGCAACGACGACCCCGGAAATGATGAGATAGGCGGCGATCGAGAAAAGTGCGGCGGCGGCGGCGTATTTCTTGACCGGGCGACGCGCGGAAAAATCCGGAAACAGGGCGAAGGCGCCGCGCAGCAAACCCATGATGGTGCCGGCGACCAACGCCATGTGCAGTCCGGAAATAGAGATGATGTGGTAAATGCCGGTGCGCCGCATCGCTTCGTTGATTTCATCGGGGATGCCGGCGCGAACGCCGACGATCAGCGCCGCGGCGATCTCGCCTTCGGCGCCACCGACGCTGCCCCTGATGTGATCGGCAATGGCTTCACGGGCTTTTTCGATCCCCGAGGAAAGGCGGGCTGCCAGCGGCATATAGTCGTCGGTGACGACGAGTTTTGGATTGCCGAGAAAGAACCCGCTGCCGCCGATGCCGGCAAAATAGCTGTCGAAGGAGAAGTCGTAGCTGTCCGGCCGCACCGGCCCGGTCGGCGGCAACAGCCTGGCATATCCAGTGATCAGGGAGCCGGCGGTCATGTCCGCCGGGATCTTTCGTGTCGAAAGCCGCACCCTCTCCGGCGCATAGCGCAGTTTCGGCCTTGCAGTCGACGTCACGTCGATGGTCAGCCGGATGCGGCCGCTCTCCATCCGGTCGACCGAGACGATCCGGCCGGTCACCTGCGTCGAGATTTCCGAACCCAGCATCTGTGTGCCGGCGCGCCATGTCTCGACCTTTGCGGCGAGCAGCCCGAGCACACACAAAAGCGCCGCCATGAAGCACAAATGGGTTCTCGGCCAGGAACGCGAGATCAGCGCACAGAGCCCCGCCAAGATGACGACTGCGACAGGCTTTGCGAAGTCCGGCTCCGCCGCCAGCGAAAAATAGCCGATCGCTCCGCTCGCCAGGCAGACCGGCACCAGCAGGAAGGCCACGCCACGGTCGAGTTCCAGCCCTGCGGCCGCGGCCACGCTGTAGCGCAGGCGAGGCAGCGAAATCCGGCCGATTTGCCGGCGAACGCGTACGATCCTGCCGGTTTCGGCAGTTGGAACGGAGGCGGAGACATCCGCTTGAAGCGGCGCCTTGCCGGGATCCGGCATGAGGGGCGATGGCGTCGGCAGCGGAGTTGGCAGAGGCGCAAACAGGGATCGCTCGCTGACGCCAACGGCAGCGTCCTCGCCCTGATCCGAGCCCCAGCCTCGTCCAGCCATCGGGTCTGCCCCTTGCGCCCTCGACACCCTATGCTACATGAACGCCGGGCGCGCGAAAGTCCGCGCAACCGCACCCCGCTTCAGATGCTTTCCGAGAGTTCCATGTCCGACAAGGTCGTAACCCGTTTTGCCCCCTCGCCCACCGGCTACCTGCATATAGGCGGCGCGCGCACGGCGCTGTTCAACTGGCTGTACGCAAAGCACACGAGCGGCACGATGCTGCTGCGCATCGAGGACACCGACCGCGAACGCTCCAACGAAGCCGCGACCTCTGCCATCCTCGACGGGCTTTCCTGGCTCGGCCTCAGCTGGGACGGTGAGCCGGTGTCGCAGTTCGAGCGTGCGCCGCGCCATCGCGAGGTGGCCGAGGAGCTGGTGCGCATGGGCAAGGCCTATTATTGCTATGCCACGCCAGCCGAGCTGGAGGCGATGCGCGAGGCGGCCAGAGCCAAGGGACTGCCGCCACGCTATGATGGCCGCTGGCGTGACCGTGACCTCTCAGAAGCGCCTGCAGGCGCCAAGGGCGCCATCCGCATCAAGGCGCCGACCGAGGGGGAGACCATCGTCCATGACCGTGTCCAGGGCGAGGTGCGCTTTCCCAACAAGGATCTCGATGACTTCATCATCCTGCGTTCGGACGGCAACCCGACCTATATGCATGCCGTCGTCGTCGACGATCATGACATGGGCGTAACCCATATCATTCGCGGCGACGATCATCTGACCAACGCCGCCCGCCAGACGGTGATCTACAACGCCATGGGCTGGGACGTGCCGTCCATGTCGCATATCCCGCTGATTCACGGTGCCGATGGCGCCAAGCTGTCGAAACGGCACGGCGCGCTGGGCGTCGAGGCCTATCGTGCCATGGGTTATCTGCCCGAGGCGCTGCTGAACTACCTGGCGCGCCTCGGCTGGAGCCATGGCGACGACGAGATCATGTCGATCGAGGACATGATTTCCTGGTTCGATATCGGCGATGTCAACAAGGGCGCGGCCCGATTCGACTTCGCCAAGCTGGAGGCGATCAACGGCGCGCATATGCGCCGCATGAGCGACGCCGAACTGTTCGATATCTTCATCGCCACTCTGCCCTATCTCGAAGGCGGCCCGGCGATGGCGGCGCGCCTGAACGACAGCAACAAGGCGCAGTTGCTGGCGGCACTTCCGGGCCTGAAGGAGCGCGCCAAAACGCTGGTCGAACTCGTCGATGGCGCCGCCTTCCTGTTCGCCACGCGGCCACTGCCGATCGATGACAAGGCGGCCCTTGTGCTCAATGCCGATGCCCGCAATATCCTGCGCGGCGCTCACGAAGCTTTGAACGGGCTTACGAGCGACTGGACAGCGGCTGCAGCGGAGGCCGCGATCCGCGAGGTTGCCATGGCCGGCGGCCACAAGCTCGGCGCCGTGGCCCAGCCTTTGCGCGCCGCATTGACCGGCAAGAGCACCTCGCCGGGCGTGTTCGATGTGCTTGCCGTGCTCGGCCGCGAGGAAAGCCTGGCGCGCATAGCAGACCAAATCGATTAGGAGCAAACTGGCCCAAGAAGATTGGCATTGAAAGGCGGGTTTCGCAGTGCAACATTAGGCCTTGGCCCAATCTGGCACGCACCCTCCTGAAATGCGGTGGCGAATAAGCGCATTGCGGTGATTTCGACGTGTCGCTTTGCAGAATTTGCCTTTGCCGGCATGAGGAAACAAGAAGGAGTTTGCAATGACCGAAGCTGCGAAAAAACTGGATTTGGGCGGCAAGACCCAGGAGGCCACGGCAACGCTTGCATTCGCCGGCAAGACCCATGAATTCAAGATGCGAAGCGGTTCGGTCGGGCCTGATGTCATCGACATCGCCTCGCTCTACTCCACCA
The DNA here is from genome assembly GCF_040321735.1 of Mesorhizobium sp. M0293. Lineage (NCBI taxonomy): Bacteria > Pseudomonadati > Pseudomonadota > Alphaproteobacteria > Hyphomicrobiales > Phyllobacteriaceae > Mesorhizobium > Mesorhizobium sp. M0293. The sequence continues at coordinate 12,770 of NZ_JAMYSA010000003.1, read as the reverse complement.
CCGGCGCCTTCACCTACGATCCCGGCTTCACCTCGACGGCAAGCTGCGAGTCCGAAATCACCTTCATCGACGGCGACGCCGGAATCCTCTTGCACCGCGGCTATCCGATCGACCAGTTGGCCGAACACGGCGACTTCCTCGAGGTTTGCTATCTCCTGCTCTACGGTGAATTGCCGACCAAGGCCCAGAAGGACGATTTCGACTACCGCGTGACGCGCCACACCATGGTGCACGAACAGATGTCGCGCTTCTTCACCGGTTTCCGCCGCGATGCGCACCCAATGGCGGTGATGTGCGGCGTGGTCGGCGCTCTGTCGGCCTTCTATCACGACTCCACCGACATTTCCGACCCCTACCAGCGCATGGTTGCCTCCATGCGGCTGATCGCCAAGATGCCGACGATCGCGGCGATGGCCTACAAATACCACATCGGCCAGCCCTTCATTTACCCGAAGAACGAGCTGAATTTCGCCGCCAACTTCCTGCATATGTGCTTTGCCGTGCCGTGCGAGGAATACAAGATCAATCCGGTGCTGGCGCGCGCCATGGAGCGTATCTTCATCCTGCACGCCGATCACGAGCAGAACGCCTCGACCTCGACCGTTCGTCTCGCCGGCTCTTCGGGCGCCAACCCGTTCGCGTGCATCGCCGCCGGCATCGCTTGCCTGTGGGGGCCAGCCCATGGCGGCGCCAATGAAGCGGCGCTCAACATGCTGGGCGAGATTGGCCATGTCGACCACATCCCCGAGTTCATCGCGCGCGCCAAGGACAAGAACGACCCGTTCCGGTTGATGGGCTTTGGCCACCGCGTCTACAAGAACTACGATCCGCGCGCCAAGATCATGCAGAAGACGGCGCACGAGGTTCTGGGCGAACTCGGAATCAAGGACGATCCGCTGCTCGACATCGCCATGGAACTGGAAAAGATCGCGCTGACCGATCCCTATTTCATCGAGAAAAAGCTCTACCCGAACGTCGACTTCTATTCCGGCATCACGTTGAAGGCGCTGGGCTTCCCCACCACCATGTTCACCGTGCTGTTCGCGGTCGCCCGCACCGTCGGCTGGATCGCGCAGTGGAAAGAGATGATCGAGGATCCGCGCCAGAAGATCGGCCGCCCGCGCCAGCTCTATACCGGTGCGCCGGAGCGCGACTACGTGCCGATCGCCAAGCGGTGACAGGGGACGAGAGCGAATAGCGAATAGCGAATAGCCAGTAGCGAATAGGGAGTTTTATATAGACCGAGGCGGTGAGAACCGCCTTCTTCCTACTCGCTACTCGCTACTCGCTACTCGCTACTCGCTACTCGCTCTTTTGATATACCGCATCACCACCTGCGCGGCGATGTCACCTGAGGGACGATCGGTCGCCATGCGCCTGGCGACCTCGGCGAAGCCGTCCTTTTGCCAGCTGCGGTAGGGCGTATCGGAAAATAGCGCCTCAAGCTGCCGCGCCAGATATTGCGGCCTCACATACTGGTTGTAGTGTTCCGGCACGACCGTCCGGTCGGCGATCAGATTGGGCAGGGCGGCGCTCCACACCGTGATCAGGGCTTGCGCCATGCGCATGACCGGATCCAGCCGGTAGCATGAGATCATCGGCACGCCCGACAACGCCAGTTCCAGCGATACCGTTCCCGACGCGATCAACGCCGCATCGGCCTTGCCGAAAGCCTGCCATTTGCGCACCGGTTCGAGCAGGATCTCCGGCTTTTCATCCCAGCTGGCGACCGAGGCCCTGACCAGATCCGCGACATGCGGCACCGTCGGCAAGAGCAGCCGCAGCCGGTGTCCGCGCGCGCGCAAGACAGACACCGTCTCGCCAAAAACACCGATTAGCCGGCGCACTTCACCGCGACGCGAGCCCGGCAGCACGAGCAGCGTCTTGACACGATCGGGGGACAGGTCGCGTTCAGGCCCTTGCATCTTCGCGGCGCCGAGCACGCCCGGATCATGGGTCAGGCGATGGCCGACATACGTTCCAGGCGGACCGCCAAGGCGGTCGAGCGCTCTCACCTCGAAGGGCAGGATGCACAGGATATGGTCGACATAGGGCTTCATCGTCACCGCCCTGCCCGGCCGCCATGCCCAAACGCTGGGGCAGACATAGTGGATGATCGGGATCGAAGGGTTGGCGGCGCGCACCTTCTTTGCCACGCGCAGCGAAAAATCCGGACTGTCGATAGTGATGAGACAATCCGGCTGTTCACCGGCGACCAGATTTGCCATCTGGCCGATGCGCCGCATCAAGCGCGGCAGATCACGCAGGATGGCGGTAAAGCCCATGAGGGCAATCTCACTGCCATCGAACGGGGAAGCAAGCCCTAGCGCCTGCAAATGGCGTCCGCCAATACCGATGAGCCTGATGTCGCGGCCGGTTGCGCGTTTCAGCGCCTCGACAATATCGGCGCCGAGCAGATCGCCGGACTCCTCGCCGGCGACGATGGCGATCTTCAATGCCCTGTCAGCCATTGTGCGGCTCCGTCGCGGCAGACAGGCCAATGACGAACAGACCGAGTGCATTGGCACGTGCGATGGTTTCGGGACCCTCGAGAACCAGTGATCGGCCGGCTTCGATGGCGATGCCGGTCAGCCCGGCCGCATGCGCCGCCTCGATCGTCTGCGGGCCAATCGAGGGCAGATCGGCTCGCAGCTCCTGACCCGGTTTAGCGCATTTGACAAGGACGCCACGCGTCCTGCCGGCAAGCCTGCCATGGCCGCGCAGCTCCTTCGTGCGCCGGAGCAGCCCGTCCGTCCCCTCGATGCCCTCCAGGGCGATGGCGCGGCCGCCAATGGCGATCGCCGCCTGACCGATGTCGAGCGCGCCGATGGCTTTCGCAGCCGCGTACGCGGCCTCGATATCACGCCGATCCGATTTCAAGGGAGCAGCCTTGGTCAGGACACCCTCGACAGCGACAAGATCCGGTACGACCTGATGGGCGCCGACGATCTTGACCCCGCGAGCCTCGAGACCGCGTGCCAGAATCTTCAGCAGGCCGTCATCGCCACGGGCGAGCGCCATCACCAGCATGGGCACCAGCGCGAGCAGGCCGAAACTTAGCCGCATGTCGGTCAGTTTTGGCCGGCGTTTGATCTCACCAGCCAGAACGAGATGGGTGATCTTCCGGCGTTTCAGCAACGAAGCCAGCGCGCCGATTTGTTCGAGAGCAAGGCTCTCGTGCTCGTATCTGTAGAGTTCGGATCCACGGTCGACCTCGCCTTCGACCATGATGATGAATGGGGGATAGCGCTGCCCCTCAAGACCCCGGGCGACTTCCACGGGAAGATGACCACCGCCGGCGATAACGCCTACCCTGGCGCCTGGTGCGAGAACGAGACCAGTTGCTTCTGTTTCTGTCTCAGTCTTCGTCATCGACATCGTTGCCATCGCCGCCCTTTAGCGACGGCACAGCATAGTGCCGCTTGCCGCGACTGGTGATGAAATCGATGATCTTCATGGCGGTCGGCGACGACGCGAACTCCGCCTTGGCGAATTCGATGTTCTCGCCAACGGTGCGGGAACGATCGAAGATCATCCTGTAAGCCTTGCGCAGCACAAGGATTTCGGACCTCGGCAGGCCGGAGCGCTTCAGGCCGATGATGTTGAGGCCGCGCAGGCTGGCGCGGTTGCCGACCGCGATTGCAAAGGGAATGACGTCGCCGACGATCGCCGAGCAGCCGCCCAGAAAGGCGTTGTCGCCGATACGGACGAACTGATGCACGGCGGTCAGGCCGCCGATATAGACGTTGTTGCCGACCTCGCAATGGCCGCCCAGCGTCGCGCCATTGGCGAAGGTCGCGTTGTTGCCGACGACGCAATCATGGGCAATGTGGGCGTAAGCAAGGAAATTGCCATTGTCGCCGACCGTCGTCTCACCCCGGCTGGAATCGGTGCCGAGATGCATGGTCACGCCTTCGCGGATCGTGCAGTTCTTGCCGATGACCAGCGTGGTGCGGCCGCCCTTGTGCTTGGTGTTCTGCGGCGGTGCGCCCAATGTCGCCATCGGATAGACCTTGGTCGAGGCGCCGATTGACGTCGCGCCCATCACCGAGACATGACTGACCAGCTCGACGCCATCGCCGATCACCGCATCGGCGCCGACGTGGCAGAACGGTCCGATGCGCACGCCTTGGCCGATTTGCGCGCCTTGCTCCACAACGGAGGAAGCATGGATGGATGTCTTGATTTTCATAAGCATTCGTTCGTCAGTCGCTGGTGACCATCATGGCTGAAATCTCAGCTTCGGCCGCCTTGGCGCCGTCGACCATGGCTTCACAAGCGAATTTGAGCAGGTTGCCGCGTTTCTTGATTTTCTTGACATGGATCTTCAACTGATCGCCGGGAACGACCGGTTTGCGGAATTTGGCGTTGTCGATGGTCAGGAAATAGACCAGCGACGGCTTCTCTGTGCCCAAGCTGCGGATGCAGATGGCGCCGGCCGTCTGCGCCATCGCCTCGACGATGAGTACACCCGGCATGACCGGCTGGTCGGGGAAATGGCCCTGAAAATGCGGCTCGTTTATGGTCACGTTCTTGATGCCGACGGCGGACTCGTCGCCGTCGATGTCGACGATGCGATCGATCATCAGGAACGGATAGCGGTGCGGCAGGAGCTTCATCAACCCCATGATGTCGACCGCTTCCAGCGTCGTCGACGCGATCATATCAGCCATTGCCTCCCTCGCCCTGTTTGCGGGTCCTGGCGAGCTTGCGCAGCATGGCTATCTCCCGCATGGCTTCCGCCATTGGTTGTGCCGGATAACCGCCCCAGATCTCGCCTGCAGGGACATTGCTCATAAATCCACTTCTGGCGGCAAGCTTGGCCCCAGACCCGATGGTCAGGTGATCCGCAAGCCCGACACCGCCGCCCATGGTGACATTGTCACCCACGACCACGGAACCCGAAATACCCGAAAGCCCGGCTATTATGCAATTGCGGCCGATGCGGACGTTATGGGCGATCTGCACGAGATTGTCGATCTTGGTGCCCTGGCCGATGATCGTGTCGGACATGGCGCCGCGATCGACGGTGGTGTTGGAGCCGATCTCGACGTCGTCCTGAATGACGACGCGGCCGATCTGCGGCACGCGTTCGGGCCCCTTGGCACCGCCGACGAAGCCAAAGCCATCCTGGCCGATCCTGGCACCGCCATGGATGATGACTCGGTTGCCGATCAAGGCGTACTGGATGCTGGCGCCCGGCCCGACATAGCCGTCGCGACCGATCTGGCAGGATTGTCCGATGACGGCGCTGGGCGCGATGACGGTACCGCTGCCGATCGAAGCCCCCGGCCCGATGACCGCGCCGGCCTCGATGACGGCACCGGATTCGACATGCGCGGTCGCATCGACATAAGCATGCGGCGAGACACCGGTTTCACTCGTCATCGGCCCCGGCGTCGCCGCCCTCGGAAACAGCAGGCGCCCGACAAACGCGAAGGCCTGTTGCGGACGCGGATGAACCAGAACGGCAACGCCGGCCGGCGCCTTGCCGGCAAATTCCGCCGGGCACAGCACCGCGGCCGCCCGCAATGACGGCATCAGCGCGGAATTACGCTTGCCGTCGACAAAGACGAGCGCATTCTCACCGCCCTCACTGGCCGGCGCGAGCGCCCCGATCGAAATATCGGAGTGGCCGGAATCGACGAGCAGCGAGCCGGTCAGATTCGCGACTTCGCCCGCCGTATACCGGCGTGATGGCGCGAAGAACACCGGATCGGTCATTCCAGAAGCTATATCCAGCTAGGTCGGAACATTTCTCCCGGACCTGAAAGACCCGGGAGCATCGTTAACCGCCGATCAGAAGCGGGTCGATATGCCGAAGTTGAATTCCTGCACGTCGTCGGACGCTTCCTTCTTGACCGGGATCGCATAGTCGATACGGATCGGGCCGAACGGCGACGCCCACATCAGGCCGACACCGACCGAAGCGCGCAGCTTCATGCCAACCGAAGTCTGGGTGGCGGTCGTGTCGATCTTGCTGCCATAGAGCGTTGCAGCGTCCGCGAATACAGCACCGCGCAGACCGAAGCTTTCCGGAATGACCGGCATCGGGAACTGTGCTTCAGCCGAGGCATTGAAATACGTCGTTCCACCGAGATGGTCGCCCGTAACACTGTCCGCCGGACCGATACCGCCATATTCGAAACCGCGGATCATGCGGTCAGTGCTCTGGAATTGATCAAAGATACGCAAACTGCCGTCGCCGCCATAGCCCTGGACATGACCTGCGCCAGCCGAGACGAGACCAACCAGATCGAATTGCTCCGAGAGCGTCTGATAGATGCTGCCGCGTCCAGTCACCTTCACATACTTGGCATCGCCGCCGACGCCGGCAAATTCGGCCGTCGTGGTGGCGTAGATACCTTCATGCGGGTTCTTCATATCGTCGATGGTGTTGTAGATCAGCCCCAAGCTGACCGACGACTTGAGCCACGGGCTTTGTTCGATGCCATCCAGGATAGCCGTCGAAACATCACATTTAAGGGGATCGTAAACGCCACCGGTCACGCAATCATCATCCAGCTTATATTTCTCTTGCGAGATGTTGTAAGCTAGCTGGGTCGAGATGCTGTCTGTGATCGGCAGGCCAAAGCGCACCGTCGCGCCCAAGGTATCGCTGTCGTAGTTGTCGTATTCCCTAGTCTGCTTGAAGATGTCGAAGCCGGCGGCGATGCGCCGTCCGAGGAAATAGGGTTCGGTGAAGGACAGGCTATAGTCGCGCGAATTCTTGCCGCCGCCTGCCGACAGCTTGATGAACTGGCCACGACCGAGGAAGTTGCGCTCGGTGATCGATCCTTCGACCGACGGACCGGACGTGTCGCCACCGGTCGAATAACCGGCGCCGACGGAGAATTCACCGGTCGACTTCTCGACCACGTCGACCACCAGCACGACCTGGTCGGGTTGCGAGCCCGGCACCGTCGAGATGTCGACTTTGTCAAAGTAATTGAGGGCTTCCAGGCGCTTCTTCGCACGCTGGATGAGCACCTGGTTGAAGGCGTCTCCTTCGCTGACGTCGAACTCGCGGCGAATGACATAGTCACGCGTGCGGTCGTTGCCACGGATCTCGATGCGCTCGATATAGGCCTTGGTACCCTGGTCGACCGTATAGACCACAGAAATGGTGTGGTTCTCGAAATTGCGGTCGCCGCGAGGCGTCACCTGCGCGAAGGCATAGCCGGAACCGGCCACCTTCTCGGTCAGCGCGATGATGGAATCCTCGACGTCCTTGGCGTTGTAGACGTCACCCTTTTGGGTCTCGACCACCGATTCCAGCGACTTGCTGTCGACTTCCGGGATCGTGCTTTCGACGCTGACGTCACCGAACGTGTAGCGGTCGCCTTCCTGGACGGTGATGGTGACCGTGTACTTGTTCGTCGCGCTGTCAAGCTCGCCGACAGCGGACACAACCTGGAAGTCGGCATAGCCGTGATTGTAGTAGAAGCGGCGCAGCAGCTCCTGGTCGGCGCGCAGCTTGTCGTCGTCATAGACGTCGTCGCGCAGGACGAAGGAGAGCCAGGACGAGCGCTTGGTATTGATCACATCCGACAGGCGGCGGCTCGAATAGGCGCTGTTGCCGACGAAATTGATCGCCGCGATCTGCGTACGGTCGCCTTCGGTAATGTTGAAGACCACGTTTACGCGGTTGTCGCCAAGCTGCATGACCTGGGTGGTCACGGTCACATCGTCGCGACCAATACGTTTGTAGGCAGCCTTGACCGATTCGACGTCGGCATCGAGCGTCGCCTGCGAGAACGTTCCGCGCGGCTTCAGCTGCACCGCGGCCGCAAGGGCGTTGTCCTTGAGCTTCTTGTTGTTCTGGAACAGCACCTGGTTGACGACCTGGTACTCGGCGACCTTGACCACCAGCGTCGAGCCGACCTGGTTGATCTGTACATCCGAGAACAGGCCGGTGCCGAACAGCGCCTTGACCGCACTGTCGATATCGGAGCTGGAGAAGGCCTTGCCCGGCTTGATGATGATGTAATTGCGGATGGTCTCAGCGTCGATACGCTGGTTGCCGCTCACTTCGACTCTGCTGACGACAGCGGCTTCGGCCGCCGATGTGGCAACGAACTGCACTGCGAGAGCGCCTGGCACGACAAGAGCCGCGGACAGGGTCACCGCGGAAGCGGCGCTCAGAAACTTGGATGCTGCCTTCATCGGGCTTAATAACCTTTTCTCGTAGTCCCCACGGCGAGAAAACCGGACGTGCGGTAATTTCTCCTACCGTATTAACCGGATTTTCCCTACACGCAAGGCTTCTGGTTAATTTGTATTTACTTAACCCTGCGGCGTGGCTTTCGCGTCACTCATATCCCCGTGCATGGTAAACGGCGTCTCAACATCGCCCATGCAGAAGCCAAATTTCTTCATGATTTCAGCACCCAAACAGATCGTTCCAGAAAACGAACCCCATGAAGCACAGCACCAGAAGCAACCCGGCCCGATAGCCCATTTCCATCATCCGTTCCGACACCGGACGGCGAATGACGGCCTCCACCCCGTAGAACAACAGATGGCCGCCGTCGAGGGGGGGAATCGGCAAAAGGTTCAGAATCCCGATGCCAACCGACAGCAGTGCAACCAGCTGTACGAGCCATTCGAATCCCAATTTCGCCGCCTTGCCGGCCATGTCGGCGATCTTCACCGGGCCGCCCAACTGGCATTTGTCTTCCCGCCCGACGACAAAGCGCTGGAGGAACTGACCTGTGCGCTGGATAACGTGTCCGGTTTCCTCGACTGCCGCTGCAACCGCCCCGACGGGCGTGTAGGTGACGAGCCGCGGCTGGCCGAGTTCCTTGTTGTTGACGACGCCGATCACGGCGACCTTGACCTTGTTGCCGAGCGCGTCTTCCTGTTCCATCAGCCGCGGCGCCGCGGTCACCGTGACCTCCTTGCCGTCGCGCAGCATGACGAAGGTGATGATATCGTCGGCGCGGCCCGAGACCAGGCGCTGGACGTCGCCAAAGGTTTCGACCTTGTTGCCGTCGACGCTGACGAATCGATCGCCGGGCAGGATGCCGGCCTTCGCCGCCGGGCTGTCGGCTGTCACCTCGGCCACCATGGGCTCCGCGACATAACGGCCATAGGCGGTGAACAGCACGGCAAAGACGACGATCGTCAGCAGGAAATTGAACAGCGGTCCGGCCACCACTGTCGCCGCGCGCTTCCAGATCGGCTGCGTATGAAAGGCGACCTTGCGCTCCTCCTCCGTCAGCGTTCCGAGTTCTTCCGACGTGGGCTGGCTCGAGGTGGCGTTCATGTCGCCGACGAATTTGACATAGCCGCCAAGCGGTATCGCGCACAGTTTCCAGCGCGTGCCGTGGCTGTCGTTGAAGCCGAAGAGTTCCGGGCCGAAGCCGATCGAGAACGCCCTGACGCCGATGCCGCACCAGCGCCCGACAAGGTAATGGCCCATTTCATGGACGAACACGACCACGGTCAGCACGAAGAGGAACGGCACCAGCGTGCCGAGGACAAAGCCTTCTGTGCTGAAAAGCGCGTGAAGAATCTCGTTCAAGACAAACCCTCAAATTCTTCCACGGCGCAGAGTGTGCAGTGACTGTGACACCAATCCGGGCGAATCCAAGGCGCGCCGCGCATCGGACCGGAAATGACACCACTCAAACGGGAAACAAACCCTGCGCCGGATGATCGGCGGTCGCCGAAATCCAGCCAATGACGTATAGGGCGAAAGCCGCCGCGACAAGCCCGTCGACACGATCCATGACGCCGCCATGGCCCGGGATCAGCGCACCCGAATCCTTGCGGTCGTGCCGGCGTTTGACCCAGGATTCAAACAGGTCGCCAGCCTGTGAGACAATCGACAGCACGAGCGCCACCAGGCCGAGCAATGCCAGATTGCCGACACCGGCAGCGGCGGCGAGGATTAGGCCCGCGACAATGCCGCCCACAGCGCCGCCGAGCGCGCCGCTGCGTGTCTTGCCGGGCGAGATGGACGGGGCCAGCTTCGGGCCTCCAACCGCACGGCCAACGAAATACGCAAAAATATCGGTGGCCCAGACGACCGCGAACAGGAACAGGATGGCGATGAGGCCTGAACGGTCGCCATCGCGCAGCAAGGCGAGCGACAAGCCTGAAACGGCGGCATAGGCAAGACCGCTCGCATCCCATTGTCCGGCTTTGCGAACCGAGGCGGCGATCGCCGTTGCGGCAACCATGACCACCACAAGCGGCAGCAGCCAGGATGCGGCAAGACCGCCAATCAGGGCGCCAATGAAGACAACCAGCAGCGCTTCAGGCAGGAAACCCAGACCCGTGGCCCCGGCCGGACGCGACATGCGGGTCCATTCGTAGAAGATCACCACAGCCATCACGGCGCACAGCAAGCGGAACGGCAGACCGCCGAGCCAGGTCAAGCCAAGGGTGATGATGGCAAGCACGATCGCCGAAATGACGCGCAGCCGGAGATTGCTCATCCCGCGGCCGGTCGCGAAGCGACGTCCTGGGCCCCAAGTCCGCCGAAACGGCGTTCGCGGCTGGCAAATTCGCGCAAGGCCTCGGCAAGGTGCTCGCGGCTGAAGTCGGGCCAGTAGCAAGGCAGGAAGACGAGCTCGCTATAGGCGGCCTGCCACAGAAGGAAGTTCGACAGCCGCAGTTCGCCGCTGGTGCGGATGACCAGTTCCGGGTCGGGAATGCCATGCGTGTCGAGAGCTGCGGCAAAGCTTTCGGCTGATATCGCCTCGCTGTCGAGTTCGCCACGCGCCACGGCTAATGCAAGCTTGCGCGCAGTGCGCACGATCTCGTCGCGGCCGCCATAGTTGAAGGCGATCACCAACGTCAGTGATTCATTTCCGGCAGTCAGCGATTCGGCCTCGTCGAGCAGCCCCCTGATATCGGGCTGCAGCCCTGCCCTGTCGCCGATGATCCTGACCCGCACGCCACTCTGGTGCAATTCGGCCAGATCACGGCGGATGAACATTTTCAAGAGGCCCATCAGGTCGCTGACCTCGGACTTCGGCCGCGACCAGTTCTCCGACGAGAAAGCATAGACGGTCAGGTAGGAGATACCGAGCCCGGGTGCGGCGCGCACCGTCTTGCGCAGCGCCTCGACGCCGGCACGATGGCCAGCAAGACGAGGCATGCCGCGCGCCTTGGCCCAGCGTCCATTTCCGTCCATGATGATCGCGACATGCGCGGGCGTTGTCATGTTCTCGCTTTCGGGTCAGCCTATGGCCAAGACCCTAAACCTGCATGATTTCAGCTTCCTTATCGGAAAGCAGGTGGTCGATGGTGCTGATTGTCTCGTCGGTAAGTTTCTGGACCTGGTCGGAGCGCTTGCGCTGATCGTCCTCGCTGATGTCGCCGTCCTTCTCCGCCTTCTTCAGAAAGTCCATGCCGTCGCGGCGCACATGGCGCGCGGCGACCCGGGCGTTCTCGGCATAGGTGTGCGAGATCTTGACCAGTTCCTTGCGGCGCTGTTCGTTGAGTTCAGGCAGTGGAATCCTGAGGTTCGTGCCGTCGACGATCGGGTTGAAACCCAGATTGGATTCGCGGATTGCCCGGTCGACCGCGCCGACCATCGACTTGTCCCAGACTGATACCGAGATCATGCGCGGCTCCGGCACCGAGACGTTGGCGACCTGATTGATCGGCATGGTGGTGCCATAGGCCTGCACCTGGATCGCGTCGAGCAGGTTGCTGGAGGCGCGACCGGTCCGCAGCGAGGCCAGATCATGCTTGAACGCGGCGATCGCCCCATCCATGCGCCGCTTGAGATCGTCATACTCACCACTCATCCTAGTCTCCTCGACCCGTCTGACGCGGGTTCACTGCTTCGGGGCCGTGTTCGAGCCTGATTTTCGAAAACCGGCTTCCCCTTTTTCGGGATCAGGCCCCGGATCAATCGTCCGCGACGACCGTGCAGCGGCCGCCGCCCCTTAGAATATCGCCGAAACCACCTTTTTCGTGGATCGAATAGACGATTATCGGAATGTTGTTTTCGCGCGCAAGTGCAATCGCTGCCGTATCCATGATGGAAAGGCCGCGATTTATGACTTCGCCATGACTGATGCGCTCGAAACGTGTCGCATTTGGGTCTTTCTTCGGGTCCGCCGAGTAGACGCCGTCGACCTGAGTGCCCTTGAACAGCGCGTCGGCGCCGATTTCAGCCGCGCGAAGGGCGGCGGCCGAATCAGTGGTGAAGAACGGATTGCCGGTTCCGCCGGCAAATATCACCACCTTGCCCTGGTTCATGTAGGCGGTCGCCTGGCGCTGCGAAAAACTTTCGCAAAGCTCGGGCATGGCGATCGCCGAAAGCACCACGGCGTCGACACCGATCTTGTTCAGCGATGTGCGCAGCGCCAGCGAATTGATCACCGTGGCAAGCATGCCCATGTGGTCGCCGGTAACGCGATCACCGCCCTTGGAGGCAACGGCCACGCCGCGAAAGATGTTGCCGCCGCCGATGACGACACCGACCTCGATGCCCAGTGCGCGAGCCTCGGCGATATCGGCGGCGATGCGATCCACCACTGAAACGTCGATGCCGAAATGCTGTTCGCCCATCAGTGCTTCGCCCGACGCTTTCAGCAAGACACGTCGGTAGAGGGGCTTCACCGTCATCTGGTCCTCGTCATTTGCATGTGGCGCGTTCCGGGTGGCCGCCAACTCGCGCAGGCGCCACCCCGAAACAATGGCGTTCCGATACACGAAGGGGGGCCGCCGCGGCACCCGCCGCCCCCCCCCCCCTGGGGGGGGCGGTTGTGGCGCCACCCCCCCCCCCCCCCCGGCCCAGGGACGGG